>JALFVM010000080.1 GCA_022787145.1 Lachnospiraceae bacterium
TAATCGTACTTAAGATTTTCTGAGTGTTTTGTTTGATTTTTTCATTCAGGTGAGCATACTGAATCAGTTCTTCTTCTGTAAAATCAGAAAAGATGGCCTGATCGTATTTGCTTTGTGCTTCGGAAAGCTCCGTGAGTATCGACTCTGAACTGGGAAGAAACGTGATTTTCAATGGTTTTTTGCCCCGTCCATTTTCTACTTTCACAAGTCCTTTTAAAGAGAGTTTTTGCAGGCTCAGAGAAAGACTGCGCTGCGGGATATCCGCAAAATCTGCCAGTTCCCGCCGTGAATTGCTTTGATGCGGCTGGTTCAGGCACAGCAGCAGGCGCACGTCGTTGAGGGTAAGATCGTTCTTGATTGCTACTGTTTCCAGATAATAGTCCAGAAGCTTACGATTTCGGTAAGCCTCCATAAGAATTCCTTCGCCGCTTAAAGCCTCCTGAGATACACTGCTTCTTTCTCGCCCCAGCTTCTTGGTGTCAGACAGAAAGGTAGGCAGCACCATGCCGTCTCCGGCAGCATCTACAAGAAAACGATAGACCTGAAGCTGATTTTTTTCATAATCCTTCTCGGTGAGTACGTGTTTATAAAAATTGTTGTAATATTCGAAAACAGTCAGTTTCATCTTGATTGTTTTGGTAAGGCTCATTCCCTGACTGGCGAGTGAGCCTTTTGTTTTTACATAATAATAGATTGGAACCTGAAGGGCATAGAAAACCTCTGCGTGGCGGATGTATTCCAGATTGAACATAAAGTCTTCGCACCAGTTAATTTTGGGATTCATGCGCAGGTGATATTTTTCCACCAGATCGCGGCGATAAAGCTTGTTCCAGAGCACGCCGTAATAAAAATCGGCGGGATTTTCCATCATATGCGCCGCAAATTCTTCCTGTGTCAGGACACAGTCATCTTCGATGTCACCTTTTCGTGAAACACGTTCTCCGACTACCCGGTAGAAATCAGAAATGACCATGTCGCAGTGATAGCGCTGGGCGTACTCAACAAAAAGACCGGTCGCATTTGGTGCAATCCAGTCATCACTGTCAAGAAACTGCAGATAAGTTCCGCATGCCTGGTCCAATGCGAGATTTCGGGAATCAGAGACACCGCTGTTTGGTTTGTGCGTGACATGAATACGCGAGTCCTGTGCGGCATATCGGTCACAGATCTCTCCGGAAGAGTCTGAGCTTCCGTCATTGATGAGCAGAAGTTCGAAATCGGTATATTCCTGACCAAGAATGCTGTCAATGCATCTCGGCAGTGTTTTTTCGGCGTTGTAGACAGGTACAATAATACTGACGGTTGGATTCATTTGATATATATTCTCCTTCCTGTTATGATTACGAAATATTTGTCTTCTTCATTATACCATGGAATCCAGTGTACCGACACATTCATATTTCGACGAATTTTGAATCTCACGAACAAGCAGTCACCATGCGCAGGGCCAGTGTATGCTGTGGCGTGTCTTTGATGATTTCCGAAGAAAAAATCGAGGCGGTGAAAGCATTTTTAAAGGAACATCCAGGGTGTGTCTATAAATCGGTGGAGCGTGTGGAGCAGAAATTTAATGCAAAGCGGGATCAATATTGTTAAAGATAGGTAATCCAGCCATAGTTGTTATTTACGCGAATGTAGTAATAAGGTTCATAAAAATATTGTTTGGAATATGAGTTATAAGATTTTTTCAGATAAACCTTTAAAATTTTAACTTTTTGTCCTTTATAAAGTTTGAATCCATCTAAATTTTTACTGTTCACAGCTTTTCTGGTTCGCTGGGATTGGTTCGCCGTGGCGGCTGTCCTTCCGGTAATTTTGGGATAACTGCCTGCAAGAGAAATACGTCCGTTGTTTAGTGTGGCAATGGGACGATATTTTGTGACATACATTCCTTTCGCATAAGTGATATATTTGATGTTATTTCCTGTAAGATACAGTCCTCCGACAAAATAGTCAGTAGGAAGGCATCCGATATTTTTTAAAGACTTTTTACAGTGGAATACAAAATAGTCCTTGCCTCCGCCTTTGTAACGAGAGCCTACAATGAGGTATTCATTTGAAGTACCGTTTTTGTAAAAATATATGGGAGCAGACCCGTAGGAAGTAATATCTTTTACCTTTTTTCCATTAATGTAAAAAATCCGATGAGTTTGAGAAGGATAATCACTTTGAATATTTTTTTCTGTAAATTTCAGAGTATCTTTTTTTCCATCTCCGGTCATATCTGTTTTGTAAGTGGTGTTTGGTTTCAATTTTACCATCCATGCTTTGGCATAAACAGTGGATGAACAGCTGAAAATGCCAAGAGTTAAGAGGAAAAGGCTTAGTAAAAATTGTTGTTTTCTTTTCATAATTAAATGACCTCCTTTTTGACTTGATAGATATAGCTTATCAGATATTCGCGTGAAATACAAAGATTTTAATTGAAAAATAAATCCTCTTGCAGAGTAATTGTTTGCTCTGACAGGAGGATTTTTATAAAATCTTTATTTTTTCTCCGGTACGATTTCCAGCCAGTATCCATCGGGATCAGTGATGAAGTAAATTCCCATAGCTGGATTTTCAAAACAGATACAGCCCATCTCCTCATGAAGCTTGTGTGCTGCTTCGTAATCATCCGTATGGAATGCGAGATGAAATTCACATTCTCCGAGATTGTATGGCTGTGGATGTTCTTCCAGCCAGGTCAGCTCCAGCTCAAAGCTGCTTTCGTCATTGCCCATGTAGACAATGATAAAACCTTCGCCGGTGATGCGATGTGTTTCGTGAAGGCCAAGTGCTTTTTCATAGAAGGCCATGGATTTTTCCAGATTTGATACGTTGTAGTTCTCGTGATACATTTTAAATTTCATAACAATTCCTCTCTTTCCTGTAAAATATTTTTATTTTGGGGCAACTGCCTCAGTTAACAGAAGCCGATTTTGATACTGCGGATGTTCCAGTAGGAAACGTTCTATAATCTGTGGCTTTTCCCAGTAATGCATAGGGTACACGCAATTTCCCTGAACATGCTTGAGAAAATACAACATTCCTTTGTCATAAGAAGCTTCTTGTCTGGGATCCAGAACCACAAAGGCAGCCGTAAGAGGACGTTCATGAAGTTCTTTCGACAACAGATCAATCTGTTTGCGGTAGTTTCCTGTCATCTGTCGATTATACGAATCTGTCTCGCCTTCCCAGACCCAGTCATTCAAGTCACCTGCATGGTAGAAAATCTCATCCCCATCCTGAATCAGAAAGGCCACGCCCTGATCGGTAGAACGATAGGTAATCAGCTTTTGTCCCAGCGGCAGTTCGTAACTCTTGCAGGCGGATACAACCGTGCAGGGAATATCCGTCGGCACTGTTTTGGAAGAGATGTCCTTAGATAAGACAGCATAAATT
>JALFVM010000104.1 GCA_022787145.1 Lachnospiraceae bacterium
AAACTTCTCTTCAACGGCAGAATTCAATTCACTCAAATTTATATTAAGGATCTTCTCGCAGTCTTGTTTAGATAATAGCGACTGGTCCATAATATATAATCCATCTATAGAAGTACTGGATCCAGTTTTATAATAAATTTGATTGCCTTCCCATTGGACAAATGTAATATCGCCTGGTTTCTGCCCCTTGACTGGAATGATTTTCATCGTACGAAAATGAGATCTTAATTCGTTGATTTCCTTCGAATCCTGCTTTAGATACTCATACATCTGTTTCCGGAATTCTTCATCTCCTATCAAATCCTGATAAACTTTCTCCAGGATTTTTATAACCAAAGAACAAGATAGTTCTCGTACACCAAGTGCATTTAAAGTCATATTATATTTCTGACTCTTTGTTTTGACAATTTTCTTTTTACTTAATTCTATGTTAGCGTTCTGTTCCAGCAAGTATCCTATGACTCTCGGTGGACGCTGAAGATTATCTGCCGGAGCCCCAAATACAAAAGCTTTATATGTTTGTATAAACTGTTTCTTCTTCAATCCTCCCAACAGATCAAAATGATTCAGCCATTCACTGGAAAACATATTATTCAAATAAGAAATTCCTTCATATTTGATATGAATAAATTCCAAAATGTCTATGCCGTAAGTATATTTATAATTTTCCAGAATTTGATACAACGCCTGATATACTTCTCTACGAATAAAGGTATTCCATCCATTCTCCATCAACTCATCTCTGGATGTCGTCAATTCAAACGGAGCATCAATAATCATCGGGATATTAATCTCCACAAGAGTTGGCAAGCCTGAATACAAATAATATCTTGCATTAACCGATTGTACGCCTTTTGGCAGATAGCAAACAATTTTCTGCTCTTTGCTAATATGCCTAGTATAATTCGCACGTTCTCGAATTAAACTCTCGTTATCAACCAAAAACTTATATGTTTCAATAATATATTCATATTCTTTTCCATTAACCGTTACCGTTCGAATACCATCTTCCTCGTTAATATGTACCTCGAAATCACCCAGTCTAATAATGCGCAGTTTCCGGAGACACAAGCAAAGACGAAGCACTGTTTCTTCCGTAAAAAAGTCTTTGCGCAGAGCTTTCTTTAATGCAAAGCGCATCATCGTTCCGACTATAGGCTTAGCGTCTTTGTTAATCGGAATCGGTACTGTCGGCTGTTCACCTTTTAATTGAAAATGAAAATCACCACTGTGGATTTCAACGTCTTTCGCAACAGCAAAAACTGATTTAAAACCGATACCTTTTTCACCTATTTCGATATATTGCCCGTCTCTTCGGGATAGTAATTTCTTTTTTGTTGACTCGCCAATTGCAGTAATCGCCCGAACATTCTGCTTTGTAAATCCAGACTCATTATATTTTGTCTGTAATAATGTTCGATCAATTGTTAAATCCAATTCAAAACTCGGAATTTCATTCTCTGGATATTCACAGTCATCCGCATTCTGCAACAATTCGTTGATAAAGCGGTCAGGATTAGCTCCTGCATCATTTATTATGCGAATATAGTTGTCGTAAACTCCTTTACCGAAGGCCTGACGAATTGAGTTTCTTATCTGCCGCAGCTTTCTCAAATATTCCGAGTTTTTCATCGTATTTTCTACGTCATTTAATTGCTTGGACAAATCTCGAAAGGTCAGAGTTGCAGAAAGTGTGCAGTCATCATCCGCATTACGACAGAATTCAGAAAATGCCCTCATGGGATTTTTTCCAGAGAGGACCAGAATATTACGAGCGGCAAAATAAAATCTTTCATCTACATTTTCGTTGACTAATGTCGCATAGCGAAAGTTTATGGAATTCAGATATCGTTCTGCATTCGGGTCAAAATCACTTATATCCAGAGGTTCACCAGATGGATCAATGTTTCTAACATCTTTCATTTCAACACTGTCAATATCCACCCTAAAATCGGGATTTCGTTGATTCCGTAATTCTTCTGACATGTTTTCATAAAAAACACTCATCAATTGTCTGCAGGAAGAAAATGCTTCTATCTGCCCAATTGTAAATTGCTTCCTGCTGATTTCTTCCTTATTTTCTTTAAAGCTAAATTCACTGGTGCGCTTCAAAATATCTAATGCAGCCTTAGTTACTTCTGGTGTTGTAAGCGCTCTTCTAAACAGTTTTTTTGCTGCACGGTTTAAAACTCGAATTCCTACTCTTCGTTCTTTTGCCTGTTCAGGGAAAACAAATAGTTCCTCTTTTTCTCCCAAAAGCCTGTATATCTTTTCCGGCTCAATAATTTCTTCATTTGACGAAAAGCGAAAAATATCCTTAACCGATTTAAAATGATTATCAACAGTATAAAAAATCTCTAATTTCAGATATTGTTCACCTTGAAATTCATCTCTATTCAGGCAATTTGTTTTTCCATTATCAATCTTGAAAAGGCCCTTATCACGGGGTGGCAAATAGTTCACAATATGATGTTTAACTTTTTGTGCCAGGTCAAGATATACTTTTCCCATCATCTCGGAGAATGATTTACAACTATGTAAAAACCATGTGTTATTCTTTTGTGGATCAACATATTCTCTAGACCCATCCAGCTTAAATGGAATATGGCACACAAATGGTGCATTCATTTGAATCTGCGTTGGCATAAACGAATACAACATTCCCTGCTTCATTGAGTCATCTGTATATAACATTTCTGGCATTGGGATGACAACTTGCATAAACATTTTCTTTTCTCTAAATGCTGTCTGCTTACCATATCTGGAAACACACATTTCTCGGTTATAAGCAACTGGCATAATATATCGAATTGCGCTTATTTCCGCATGAAAACTTTTGTCTACGCAGTGATAATAATCTTGTAAATCCGCTTCAATATGAACCTTTTCCTCTACTGTCATTTCTGTTATAGACGGAGCAGAGTTGCGCGAAACACTAAAAGATAGGCTTCTAGCACCGTCAATAAACAGTCTCAACTTTGTAAGTTTATTAAGGAATAAAAGAGGGTTTTTGTTCAACAGCGCATCTCTTCTACAGTATTCATCCACTAATATTCTATAAATTTCCTGCACTCGATCTGCAGATACATACAATGTCAATCTGGTACCCTGTATCGACTGAAACTCTGAATAACAAGGTATTGGTATCGTAAAATTATTTTTATATAGTTCAAAAGAAAACCCGCCGCTTTGAATCAAAACCTTCTCTGCAACGCCAAATACCGATTTGAATCCAATGCCTTTTTCCCCGATTTCAATTTTTTCTGCGGATATATTTTTTGCCGCTTCTGCAATTCCAGTAATTGCAAACACATTGAACGGTGTAAAGCCCTTTTCGTTGTAGTCCATAACAATCTTGCCCGCCTGAGGATCAAATTGCATAGAAAGCTGTGCATCAGACCAATCTGCATATTCACAGTCATCAACATTCTGAATTAACTCAAATATAAATCTCAAGTTATTTGAGTATAAACCATCTTCACCTACTGACAACAGTGATTCTAGTAACATAGCATAATTATCGCCGTGCAGTTTATCATTTTCCGCTACCGCCTTACGAAACAACTGAAGCAATTCAATATATTGTTTGTGTTGTTCTAATGTCGAAATTTCTGCAACTGTTGTTGAGCGCAACTCCTCACGTAATTCAGTTAACTGCCGATTTCCTAAATCCCGAAAATCGGCAGTTAAATATTTATCACAGAGCTCCCCTATCCTGCTCATTGTCTATACGCCTCCGATATGTACTATTCCGTTTGCAATTTGTCTTGTATGAATGTCCACCTTCTTCATCATCTGTTCAATTTCCAGACGCTTTTGTTCATATCTTCCAACTACATTGTTGAGCTCCCCCTGTTTCATTCTGCGAATGTTCGGTCCAAATGCTTCATTTAGTTGCTTCTCAATTTTCCTGCATTGATTTCGATAACTATTCTCCAGACTTTGCTTTTTGTATGCTTCAATTGATTTCGCCTGCTCTTTATACTTTTTCTTTTCGATCATCCATTTCTGTGCATGAGCTGCTTCAACAATGTCCCATGTGTCCTCAGGAACAATAGCATCAGAAGTTACTGCAGAAGATACCTGTAGAATATCCATAATTTCCTTTTCAACATCCGCATTTTCACAGATCGCAATTAACTTCACATGTGGATTAATTCCCGTGTAATTCCAAGCATAAACAACAAAAGGATAGTCACCGGCTGGAATTGAATCCGTGTCATATCTCAAATTAATATATGTTTTCTGCTCAAAAGCAAAATACCTCGCAGCTTGACGAACCAACGGGTGCACCGTTGTAATAAAAAAAACTTCCTGATTCCTCGAAGCAGTTTCCGAATCAAATGTGATTCTCTGATTCCGTTCATTTCCCTTCAGGTACTGTTCCCATTTTCTCTTTGCGGAGCTTTTTATATTCGGCAGTTCAGCCAAATCATCGCGCAATTTTTTTCTCGCTTCAGGCGGAAGCCGCAATCTTTTGATTGAAGAATCTCCCCATATGTACCGCTTATTTATTTCTGCGTTTTGACATCCATTCTCACCCAAACGATTCGCAAGATAACAATTCACCAAAATTTCCAGACTTCGCTGAGATAACCATGGACTTTCAGCTTCCTGTACTTCTTTAGACATCATGTGCTCTGAAAGATCAAAACCAAACAACTCTTTCTCTGCGTCCTCAAGACGATGTAATTCTTGGACCTTTCTAATCTCATTGTCAGCGATCTGCTCAAGCTTTGCCTGACGTTCTTCCTCTGTCAGTTCATAATTCTCTGCAACCTCTCTCACCTGTGCTTCAATTCCGCCCAGAATCTTCTCACATTCGCCAACACTCTCTTCAAATACACCGATTCGCCAGAGACACCGGTAATAAATATCTGCATCCACTGTTCCTTCTGTGATCATATTATAGATATTAACCGCTTCACTAATCTGCCCCCGGCGATCAATTCGGCCAATTCTCTGCTCAATTCGCATTGGATTCCATGGCAGATCATAATTGATCATTGTGTTACAAAACTGGTAGTCAAGGCCTTCTGAACCAACTTCAGTAAACATCATTACGTCAATTGCGTTTATATTGTTTTTCGGGAGCTCAAAACGATTGCGTAGTATGCGCCGATCTTCATCTTTCACGGAGCCGTCAACCTGCTCCACGCGAATACCATGTGCTTCTAATCTAGATTTCAAATAACGCAGAGTGTGACGAAATGTGCTGAACAGAATAATTTTATTATTTTCCTGCTTCTGCTTTTCCATAACGATCCGAAGCATTTGATCAAATTTTGGATCATCTTTCGGTAGATTCTGTGCTAACTTTATAATATGCGAAGCACGACGTACCAGTACATTTGCCGCTGCATCATACATGTCGGACTTATCAAGGTCAATGTCAGGATCATCGGCCATCTGCTCAAATCTGCGACTAATGATGTCATTGATATAAGGAGCCAAGCCAAATATGCAGCTCGCTGCCTGTCTTCGAATTGTGCTCATCATAAAGGGAACGAATCGTCTATCATGCATCATTGACAACGCATCTCTCTCAAATGACAACAACTCATCATGCAGTTTCTGCTGTTCTTCCGTAAAATGTGATGAAATCGTCTGTGGTCTTCTCACACAAAAATCCTGAATATCTCTTCTTCTGGTACGATTCAGCATTGTATTGAAGCTATGCAGTGTTTCAATATCTGTGATTAATTCTACACGTTCTTCACGACTAATTTTTTTAACTTTCAAACGTTCAATTACACTGGAATAGACCGGATTTTTATAGATTACTTTTTCTCCCCATTGAGTTGAAAGCAAGCCGTACAATTGCATCAGAGCCTCTTCCTGCCAGCCGTCTTGTGCCGCACGCACAAGACCTGCACACTTAGTAATGAACGCATTTGGCTTCGACATCAATTCAAACGTTTCCTTATCCATAATCATATCTGGTCGAAGAACATTCAACAAAGTGAATAAATCGTCGTCTCCAGTTTGAACTGGTGTTGCAGTCAACATAACAACAGCATCCGCATGATCACAAAAGTATTTTACACACTTATATGCAAAGGCTTTATCTTTGTCCATGCTTCCGTTACGGATGTGGTGTGCCTCGTCAACAATAACTAAATCAAAATGTGGACTTGGATCTAACTCTTCCAGACCAAACCTTTTTCCCTTTCGGCAATCCTCGCCACTATAAACACGATTGTCCAGAATAGAATACGGAATAATACACTTGCTATAACGAGTCGGCCATACACCATCCCTATCTGTATCGGAAATAATCTGGCGAAGATCTTCCCCACGCAACGGAATGAAGTCCTCATCAAAACGCTGCATTTCCAATTCCCATTTACGCTCTGTAACCAAAGGCTTCGGGCAAATAATCAACACATTTTCAATATCATTCCGTGCTTCCAACTCTTTGAGAATTAAACCGGCTTCGATTGTTTTACCAACACCTACGCTGTCTGCGACCAGAATCCTCGGTTCATCTGCTTTTATTAATTTTAAAGCAGGTCTGAATTGGTATGGCACAAAGTCAATCCTTGCAGTATTCAGTGAATAGAGATTTGTAGATGATGGATGGTTGATTTGATAAGCGGACAGTCTGCTTATCAAAGTTTCCAAATCAACCCAGTGGTATGCTGCATTCTGTTCCTTAATTGGATCTATCTGACCTTCAAAATATATCTGTTTTGCACCGTTAATAAAAACAGTATATTTTTTTACAGGTCCGACCTGGTTCACTGCCAGAACAATGCCGTGCACAGACGGATCGCTTACTAACTGTACTTCGCTTGTCACCCCTATTTCAGCGGTTTGACATTCTTCATGCGTCTCAAGTCGATTTTTTTCTTCTCCATTTACAACATGTTTATCTTCTCCAACAAAAGAAGGCAGTTCAACTTCCATTTTGAAATTTACAATTTCTTCAATAACATCTATTGGCTGTAGAAACTGTTCAAAAAAAGTTATAAGAATTTTCAAGTCATGTAGAATTTGATCCTTCCCAGGCAACGTACTGCCGCAGTGCACCCAGTTATTACGCACGCTGATCATATCTCGAATGCATTCTCTCTGTTTCCACGGAAGATAGGCAAAGTTCTGCATTGCACACCAATTTTTATCTGCAATGCAAAGCAAAGTTGCCAGATCAAAATCAGACAGGTTATCAAATCCTTTGCGCTCAGCCATATTTCGTTGATTATAACTAAGCACATCTAAAACGCACTGATCCCACCAGTTATGCGTAATCTTCGGAAGCATTCTTGACAGCCATTTCTCTATAATATTCGTAGAAAAGCGAATATATTCATTCATTTTCACAACAATACAATTACTATCCATAATTTATAATTCTTTCCAAAATGAGATTCTATTCTTTTGTTTTTATCAGCTGCTTCTCTTAGTTTTCTTTGCTAGTAATAATAGCATCACTCTCTAATAGCATCACTCTCTATCCTCAAAACTCCTTCTTGCTCAATCCACTAGGTTTACATTTCTTTACAATTTTACACTATTTGTGAATCTGATACAGTATTCGTACATCTAATATATCTGCTATACTTTTGTATCCGCCAAATTTCGAATAATAATTCTGTGTCATCTTTCCATATTCCGAATAATTCGTTCGGTTATTTGTTTTATTTTCTTAAGCTCAAAATAGATAGACCTATTTTCAGCGGCTTCTGCCTGCAAAGCTCTCTGAAAATCATCGGAAGAAAGCAAATCTTTAATTTCTTTTACCTTTTGATAGTTGTTGCCACTTCTGCCAGTTGCTTCAAATCGTGTAAATGCGCCGTCAAGATCAATCGTTCCATTAATATAATCATTCATAATCTGCGTTGATTGTCTCCCAGAGTCCTTCGCAATCTTTCCCATTTTGTCTCTTATGTCTCGCGCACTTGCAATTTTTCCGTTCTTGATTTCACCAATTACCTTTTCATCCATATTCGGATGCGTTTCGCGATATTTTTTTATGTCTTTGTTCAGTATGTATTGTTCATAAGAATTCCAATGCGACTGGACCGTATCTCCACTGTTTCTCATGAATTCATAAACCTTTAGGTATTTAGAAACCGTCGGCACAGAAAGGTTCGCTCTCTTCGCCAATGTGGCAATAGGGCAATCCGGTTCTAGTTGTTTCTGTCGGTACACATATGCAGCTTTTTCAAATACACTCCAGTCCTTTTTGCTAGACAGATGAAGAGTTCCTATAATAGAAAAAATATCTATAGTGTCCGTATCTTCTGGCAAAAGATTAACCCGCACCTTGCTCCATTTTACAGGATTGTCTTCTGCTAATATTCTATAAGCAGCTAAACGGCTATTACCTTCAAGTACAATGAATTCTTTATTCCGTTTGATTACAACCAATGGCTCAATCAATCCTCCATGTTGTTCGATCTGAGTTTTGAGTTCTTTAACATGCTCCATCTTACGCATCAGGTCTTCGATCTCTTGCTGAGTCGGATCATCGCAACCATTATCACGCAAAGCAGAGTACACTCTAGGATTGTCTTTATAAAACAGCAGATCATGCTGATTTAAAATCACTTCAGTTAATTCTATATCTTTCTGATTGATTGTAATCGTAGACATGCGACATATCCCCCTCTTTTATTCTTCATATGAAAATAAAACATCTTGAATCAGCTTCCCAAAACTGTAATCGGCATCTTCTTGGTACTCAAAAATAGAGATATCTCCCTGAGTTAGTGCAGCTGCTCTTTGTTTCGCATCCAGTAAAACGTCAACCCATTCATCAATGCTTCCATTAATAATCATGTTATGTATATAACACGTTTTGGTCTGAGATATACGGTGAATTCTATCCTGCGCCTGCAAATAATCATCTAAACTAAAACCGCGATCATAGAAGATAACGTGATTTGCCATAGTCAGCGTTAGCCCTTCTTTGGCAGAAGCTGGAGTAGCAAAAAGTATTTTGTGCTCATCTGTTCTAAAGCGTTCTACTGAACGATTTCGATCGTCTATATTCATTTTTCCATGAATTTTCACGCTTCCGTATTTCTGATATTTTTTTGTAAAATAATCAATATTTCCAGTAAAAGAGCTCCAAACAATGCATTTTTCTCCCCCGTCAATTATTTTCTGAATCACTTCATCAAGTAAAGACTCCTTTGCTGATTGTCCTTTGAAAGAGTCATCAATCAAACGAGGATTTGATGTGGCCTGTACTAGTCGGAGCAATCTCTTTACGACTGCAGAAGAATCATCCAATGTCCAATGCTCATCTTTTTTAATTTCTACAATTAGTTCTTTCCGAATCTGCTCATAAAAGATTTTCTGTTCACTCGTAAAATCGATGCGTTCCTGAATATAAACTTTATCTGGCAATTCTATTATTCCGCCATTTTTGGTTTCCCGGACGGAAAAATCTTTTATTTTATCAAATATTTCTGCTATGCTTTCTTCGAACTTTTCCTGTTCTTTTACATGTTCTGCCAATTTGTTGGATAAATCCGTAGCTTCTTTAAATTCATTGAAATCATTTCCCAGGCTTCTGCCATGATCCAAGAAATAGATTTGCGCCCAGATATCATACGGTCGATTTGCAACTGGAGTGCCTGTCATTATTACCCTCTTTTGAAAAAAGGGGCTTAAATCAAAAAACGTTTGTGTCAGTTTAGCTTTTGGGTTTTTTAACTTAGCTGATTCATCAATAATGATTCCAACGTTTCTAGTTTTTAAATACAGCATCATACGTTCCTTTTCGGAAACAAGAACCTCAAAATTTGTTACAACAACTCTTGCTGGACCACAAAAAACAAAATAATTTTCGTTCTTTTTTGTCGTCAGTATAGATGGTTTAATAGACGTATGTGAGTCAAATTCACGTATCCAATTGGGAACCAGTTGCTTTTTTGTCACGATCAGCACAGTATCAATAGATGTATTTTCAAGCCAATACAATAAAAGATCAATTGCGATTTTGGTTTTCCCTAGTCCCTGCTCATGAAAAATTGCTGCGTATTCAAGATCCTTTACAGCCTCAAAAGCTTCTTTTTGATAAGGAAAGGCATCAAATTTAGCTGTTAAATTCAGTTCTTTGCTTAATATAATTTTTTTCATTATTTTACACATGTCCTGGGATTATCTTTATCTCATAATCTCCCGGATATTTTTCTCGTAAACTTCTGATAATTTCAGATGCAACGGTATATTTAGTAAACGGAATGGCAAGAATAAATTCAGCTTTACCAGGATAAATTGAACATTTTTTCAGATAAGATTCGTACTGCTCCCTACTGTGCTGCCGTTCTATATCTTTTTCTGTTTTGGCTTCTCCTATATACATTACTTCCTGATATTCATAAAATACATCGGGACGAAACCCCTCCAATGTGAGCTCTGGAAGCGGATGCCCATCCATTGCATCTGATTCAATTAAACAAAACAAATCCTCGCCCACTTTTGTTCGTATATAATCAATTACATTTGTTACTAGTTCATGATGTTGTCTGGACTCACTCATCTTGACTCCTTCATATTATCAACCATTTCAATTACCAGTTGAATACTTTTATATACATCAACTAAACTATCGTATTTTTTCTCATACTCTGCGTCATAACTTAAAAATTGCAGTTCGGTTACTGATAAATCCTCCATCTTTCGCATTAGTTCTTTTGCCAAGACATCATACGAAACGTCCTTCAATTTATTTGCAGAAAGTTCTTCCGCCGCAAGAACTTTTTTCGCACATTTCGAACCATCTTTCAGAAATACCTTTCTCGCTTTATCGCTATCAAGAATAGATGGTAAACTTCTGACATCTGCAAGTGCGTCAAACTTCCCCTCTAACATCCAATGCGAAAAATCTGTCATTGTATATTGATGGAGAAACAGACTATCCTTTTTTCTTTGAACTTCCACGAAACCATGGAATTTATCCGTTCGAAATTGCGAAGCGTCTTCACAAAGCGGACGATAATATTCTTCCATATCACTATATGCCTGAATCATGTACTTGATATCACTTGCTTTTGAACTGCCACCGCAATAAGACACCAACGTAGACATCGGCATAGAACACTCGACGGATAAATAATGAAGATATTTAGCTTTTGAGTATGCATCCCAATCTCTAGGCCCAACCAAATGAGCCTGGAGACGTATAGCATGCATATTTTCATCATCCAATTGTTCATGAACTACTGCTTTAATTTTTGACCAGTCGCCGGCAACTTTTTCCTGATAAAACTCACGATAAATTTGCAGTCGAGTATTTCCCTCAATTACAATATATCTTCCATCAGCAGTGTGATTAACGATTATAGGATGAATAATGCCCTTATTCTCTCTAATTGATTCACGCAGGCTTGCACAAGAATCACTTTTGGTTCCCAGCAATAACGCCAGCGTATCACTTGTTATTGTTTCTCTTTGGTATATTTGCAAGTAATTTGCTATTCTCGGATTATCCTCATCTAATTCGACTTCATAAATATCCAGTTCCTGATAGTTCTGCATCAAAAATACCTTCTTAATCTTTCAACTATTTCTGTGAAAACTCATTCACAATAGCCTCAATCATATTATCAGCATGATCGTCAGCGGTTGCAACAATCGCATTGAATACCCTTTCCAAAATCTTCTTTTCTGTATTAGTGACACCATTCAATGCATTGATCGCTTTAAACGATGTAATTCCCTTGACTTGTCCAATCAGCATATCAAGCTCATCAAAAGCGATCTCTCTATGATACTGTTCTTCAGCTGTATGGGGCTGTGTGTCTCTCACTGCTGCCTTTGCATTTGTCAGCTTTCCCTGAAGCGATCTCTTCTGTTTACGTGTCAGGCCAGAAATCATTGCTTCCTGAGCTTCATTCTTAATCGTATCTGACTTATCAATTGCCCTTGAAAGTGCAACGTTTCTCTGTATAGATACACTTCTGATTTTTTTGGTGATCGTATCTGCAATGCCTTCTAAAGCTTCAAAGAAAATATAATAATCATCATTCTTCTCAAAATCATCTCTACGGGCATTGGGGATCAGTTTTGGAGAGATGGCGAACACTTCGCCAATTGACCATCCATTAAATCGAGAATCCTTGAAAACTGCATTCAGTGTCTGGTGGTCACCGACGAGAATATTACCTTTGCGCATCCGAATACCCTTAACATTCTTGTCATAAATACTCCCTTTAAAATCAGTCTGGGCAAGCCATCCAATTGCAAGAATCTTATCCTTACCAGATCGCACCTGAATGATTGTGATATTATGAATTTTATCTGGAACAGACGCTTTTTTGTCAATAAAAAAGTCATCCTTATAAGGCTTATAAATCGGGAATTCCTGTCCATCTTTGCGCAAGATAATATTGTACTGTGGAACACAATATCCATTCTGCTTAAGACGGCACATAATCTCTCTGCCCCAGTAAAAATCAGGCGCATATGGTACCGGGGCTGTTTGAGAGATATATTGCTTCACCGCATTCATATCCAGAAGATCTGTAGTAGTATCTACACCTTCCATAATGACTTTAAAATAATGTCTCGAAACGCCAATATCTTTGGTTTTTACCTGATACACAGAATTAAGGACATCCATTGCTGTCATCTCTGAACTATTATCAGCTGACAATATGTCCGACATTTTTCTGGCATCAAAGACAATCGTTGTTGCCTTAGAGTCCCCAACAGCGGTTGTTTCAAAGCTAATCTTAGTGCAATAGCTTAATCCAGATAAACGCCCAATACCGCGAAATCCACGAGATTGCTGATTAATTTTCTTAGAGTTTCCAATGCTTACTAATGTCTGAACAACTTCTGAACTCAGTACACCTGTTCCATTATCTTCTATTGTAATGATTTTATCGAGCCGAGAAATTTCAACAATAATCTGCTTTTCAGAATCCGTAATTATTTTAGCAGAGACAGCTTCATCTAAGGAATCTGCTGCATTCTGAATATATTCTCTATAGATAACAAATGGATCAGAATACATCCCCGTTGTCAGCGACTCAAGCGTATGTTTTCCTATGATGATTTCTTCCATATATATTTTACATCTCCAAAAAGCTTTCTAATTTTAACTGCATATTCTCAAAAATAGAAGATGCAAGAGATTCAAGTATTGATTTTCCCTTCTCCTGATCTACAATTTCAAGCAGTCTTTTCTGAAATACTGTCATATTTTCATTCAATATTTGCGCTAATCTCATCATATCCATATCAGCAATGGCATCTTGAGATTGTTCATGATCTTTTTCGGTAAGAACTTCGATCTCTACAAACCGACGATAAATTCGGATCAATTCAAAATCAATGAACCATATTCCGTCCTTCTTACATACAGCGTCCCATCTCTTCATCGGAGAATCGGCGTCAAAATCAGAATCCTTTATATGCATCAAAAGATCATTAACGCCAGATTTTCCAAAAAAATTCATAAAATTCCGAAAAATATACTGCTGTTGTGAATCACTAGTCGCCAAATAAGCCAACAGCTCCTGATAAAATTCAGGAAACTCCTCTCGGATATAAGACTTTAGCAGAGCATATGTTGGAGAATTACGATTAATTAATCCTAAAAGCGCAAATGTTCTTGGTATAGTTAAATAAAAAAGATACAATTTTTTTTGTTTCTCTGTTTGCATAGTAAAGAATTTTTCGGGAACATATTCATTATCTCCGATTAAAGCGATAAATTGTGATCGTTCATCGTCATCCATACTATCAAAAAGATCCCCCCACTTAGCTATAGCACGCTGATTCTTCAAATATTGAGACTTTCTGTTTTCAAAATCTTCAAGAGCTTCATCTTTGCGAAGTTTCTCAACAAAGTGTCCTCTTGCCTGTAACATCCGTTCTGGCATTGCCAAAAAACGAACAAACTCTTCTGCAGATCTACCAAAATCCGCTTCAAAGAAGCTTCTGCTTCCAACGCCCTTTCCTTGCGTAGGAATCAGCATACACTGTACAGATCTCAAATACTTCGCATTCCAATGAGATCCAATATAACCTCTTTCATGAGCATTCAAAGGAATATATCTCATCGGAAAAGAAAACGCATGAACGCGATTTTTTTCATCGCGATCTTTATTCAGATCATCTCTGATGTCTAAAGTTATTCTCATTCGTTCATACAAATTTTCTGGAGTATCCGCTTGATATTTCTTTCCCTTTCCGTCAAAATCCTCAGAGTTATACAGCACATAGTTTGATAGTTCGTTAATTCCATATTTCGCACAGAGTCGGAGAGCTCTCTCATAGGTATCTCTATCCTCAATGTGGTCAAAAGCTATACGTGCCGGACGAAGTTCTATTTCTCCAAGTCGTTTGGCTTTTTCTTCTGTAAAAAGATTTCCATCCAAGCCCTGATTGAAGTCAACATGTCGCTTCACACGTTTTCCTGTTTTGGGGCTAATATAAGTTGCTCCCTTACCAAAGCCAGATGCAATGATGTCATCAATAATCTGGTCAAAATTTTGAGAACGGAGAACATTATTATCCATCAAAAGTAGATCCTTCTTTGGACCGAACTCACTATTAATAGCTGCAATTTTCTGCTTGATATCCATGTAAGGAATATATGTCGGTTCTAATGTTTTGACAGCACAAAAACCACAATTCATACCGCATCCCTTTGTAGCGGAAAGAAAATATGCATCGTGGAACGGATAGTTATAATCGATATCATCCAGAATAGAATAATCAGGAATTAAACCATCAATACATTCATCCCCCGGCAGTCCAAGCTTCCCTGGCTCGTTCAGCAAACCGCAACATGGATGAATTCCAGTTTCTTCAAAAATATCGTCAGGGAGCAACGTAGCCGCAATACCACCGACGGTAATTTGAGATAAATCATCAACCAGCGTTTTTGCATAATTGATTGCTTTGATGGTTTCCGCCCACTCAAATGTGAACAATGTGGTCACATATACATGATCCCACTGGATTTCGCCAACCGAATCCGGCAACGGACCCTTTGTAAACCGCACATAATCATGAAGTATTTTTCTATGAAAATACGAAATCTTCATCAAGCCAAGCGGCGGATATTTATTTTTGTAATTTGGTTCAATCAATAGGATATTACTCATGTATTTATTCTCTTTATCTTTTTTATTTCAACTTCATTTTATGCTTTTTTGTTATAATCAAGGTTCAAATCGTCACAAATCATTTAAAGCCTTCATCAAACATAATTCAATTAAAAAATATTATTATATTATAACATGCCTGCAAAACGCAGTCAATCAATAAACATGTATTCCAACAATATTGCAATGATACGTGACAAAAAACGCATATAGAGCGAATAACTGTGTGTTATCATAGCAGCAGTAAATTGTTGCTATTTTGTCATATACACTATCTCCTCCATTTGTGACGTTTACTACAGAGTAAGTACCGAACACATAGGAATAACCTCACATGGAATATAATGTATCTTCTAGAATTTTCAAATTTTCGTTATAAGCAGCATGGATCATATCAATTGAATCAGATATAGCTCTCAATCAGACGATGCTAATACAAAAAAGATGGCTGGAATTACTTCAAATAATTTCATAAAATCCCCCTACAGGAGTTATCTGTGACAAGTATTCTTATCCAAAATGAAGCATTAGCCTACCACCAATTTATTTGTCTTCTTCAAATACTTTGCCGGAATCGGGCGGTCCAGCTTCCATATTATATTTATCGGTCGGCTGCTATTGTGTCTGACATAGTGGGCAGTCCCCAAGAACGTATAAGGCGCAGTACCGGCTATATCTGCTTTGAATTCACGAACAAACAGAACAACTTTGCTCCCCAGCTTTTGGTGATTGATGTATCTCTGTCCCACAGGGCTTGCATCAGAAGTGGTACTCTGACTCTGCCAGTGGAACAGATTTTCATTGATAGAATAGTCATTATACATTGTTGTGGGCGAATAATCCTTATCGGACTTGTTCAGCGTCACAAACAGCACATCAATTTGTTTGTCAGGCAGCCACTTCGCGCCCTCACGGACATTGCTAGGCGTCATATAATCCATAGCAACCAAAATCTGGTCACGGGTATAGGTACAGTGCAGGTCTAACGGGCATGCAAAGCCTAAATCCACCGATTCATCAATGAAATCAATATGGTCATATTTGTACTGCAACAGTTCCATCAATTCAGTCAACATCACCGGACTGTCAGACAAACTGTGTATATTCTGCAAAACTTCTTCACTATCCCATTTTTCCGCAGCCTTCAACCAGATTGTAATATAGAACATCTGCAGCATTCGCTGTTCCTGAGGAGACAGCGTCGCAAAATCCACATCGTTCAATTGTGGCAGAATGGTCAGGAGAAATCGAATCCAACGGCGAGAATCAATGGATATCAGCCGACTAAACGCTTTCGTCAGAGCCGCCTCTGCTGGTTCCTCAAAATTCAACTTTACCTTGGCTGTTGTGCACAAACGCGCAAAACTGAATTTTCTGTAGATTACCCGAATATCTAAGTGATAATAACTTACAAAATTCGAGAGATTCAGTTTCAAGCCACTGTCTTCCTCAAAAGTGGCAATCCGTCCAACCAGACCAGATTTGATGCCAAAGGAATTCTTGATGTTGTCCAAGATCGCCTTGGCTGCCTTCTTTTCCAGTTGAATATAACAACCCTTTGGTGCAGAAATAAATCCATGCTTCAACTCATACTGAACACTGTGATCAGTATTCGCAAGTAGGGCCTGAAATTTCTCCTCAAAATTATACTTGCGATTAGCCTGACCGATAAAGTCCAATACTGTCAGACACTCCTTGCCCTCAGACAATCGCAGGCCACGGCCTAACTGCTGCAAGAAGATGGTTAGCGACTCGGTAGGACGCAGGAAGAGTATGGTGTTGACCTCAGGAATATCCACGCCTTCATTGTAGATATCCACAACAAAGATAAAGCGAATCTCGCCATCAACCAACCGTTTCTTAGCCGTACGACGATCTTCTTCTGTGGACTCTCCCACAAGCCAGATAGATGGAATACCTACTGCGTTAAAATACTCCGCCATAAATTTGGTATGCTCGATAGAGACACAGAATCCCAGTCCTTTGACAGCATCCATATCAGTGACATACTTGTCAAGAGATCGAATAATATGATCTGCCCGCCGTTCTGCAACAGCTCGATTCAGCGAATAAAGGTTGCTTAACTGGCTCTTGTCATATCCACCACGTACCCACCGTAAATCGGTTAGATCCACTGTGTCGCTGACACCAAAATACTGGAACGGACACAGCAGTTTTCGATCAATGGCTTCCGGTAGACGGATTTCGGCAGCAATGCGATTGTCGAAATAATCCAGAATGCTTTTGCCATCCATACGTTCAGGAGTTGCCGTCAAACCTAGCAAGATTTTCGGCTTGAAGCGGTTTAGGAGCTTCTGGTACGTTGGCGCAGCAGCATGGTGAAATTCATCCACAATGATATAGTCATAATAATCCTCGGGCAAAATGTCATAGAGGGCCTGAGAATTGATGGTTTGAATAGAGATAAACAGATAATCCAGGTTGGCAGGTTTGTAATTACCGACGAACAACTCACCGAAGTTAGGATCTTTCAATACCCCCTGGAAGGTATCCCGACTCTGTTTTAGAATTTCCTCCCGGTGAGCCACAAACAGGAGCCTGTTGATTCCGCCAGGGTTTGCTTTACAGAATCGACAATAATCAAACGCAGAAATAACCGTTTTGCCAGTACCAGTGGCAGCTACTACCAGATTTCGATTCAGACCACGAACTTCACGCTCTGCATGAAGCTTGTCGAGAATCTCTTGCTGATACGGATAGGGACGGATGTCAAAAACAAAAGCTCTGGAACTCCCATCTCCCATCAATCGTTCTGCACGCAAGGCATGGAACAATAGCTCCCTCTGGCCTTCTTTATAAAACTCAAATTCATCAGAATTCCAATAGCTCTCGAATGTAGCAGAAATTTTCTGAATTGTACCAGGCAAATCTTTTGCCGTTATTTTCATATTCCACTCCAAACCACTGGAAATGGCTGCATTGGACAGATTAGATGAGCCTACATAGGCTGTTGTAAACCCAGTGTTTCTGTAAAACACATAGGCCTTTGCGTGAAGACGGGTACGCTCCGTGTCATAACTCACTTTGATTTCAGTATGGGGTAGTTTGCTCAACTCTTCGATAGCTTTTATATCGGTGGCTCCCATATAAGAAGTGGTAATAATCCGCAGTTGACCACCGCTCTGGGTGAACTCCTGTACCTCATCAATAATTAGCCGTAACCCACTCCATTTGATGAAAGAAACTAGCATATCAATCTGATCTGAAGATCTGATTTCCTTTTTTAGCTCAGAGAACATCTGTGGTTCGTGGATAGCACCAGTAAAGAGACTACTATAGGCCACAGAGGTTTCAGGACGTTCTATATCTGCTGCGGTCTTTCCAAGCAAAAGCCGAGGATCATTCTCTCGCAAAAGCGCAAGAAGTTGCTCTGCACGCTGAGCTATTTTCATAGATTCAAGGTCAGTTTCATTTACCTTCTCTTGAATTAAAGTGACAATCTGATTCGTCAACTCAATCTGGTCAGAAAGATCACCGCCATTATCCGCAACATTATCCAGACTTTTCTGAACCACCTGTTACTATATATTTGCCCCGGATGTGTGGTAGCCAGCCACGAGCCGGGACAACTCGTTGCCTAAGCTGTTAGAATAGGAAGGTAATGGTCTGACCCGAACCTCCAAGGGCATTCACGCCCGTAGATGAGTCAGTCAGCCATCCTCCTATTCGCAGCGTTCGATTTGTGCAGGTAGAGCCGGAGTGTTCGTGTCATCAAACAGATAGAATCGGCAATGGGTAGAATGGCTTTGTCCATTGCAAATTCTTTTCAGGAGTGATGAACATGAACGCAGCAGGAATCGATGTTTCCAGCAGAAAGAGCACAGTCGCTGTTCTCCGTCCCTTTGGTGAGGTCGTGCAGATTCCCTTTGACGTGCGCCACAGTGCAGAGGATCTGACAGCTCTGGCACAGCAATTGAAAGCCATCGAGGGTGAAACACGGGTCGTTATGGAACATACCGGACGTTATTATGAGGGGATTGCCAAGGTTCTCCATGAAGCCGGACTTTTCGTTTCGGCTGTCAATCCCTTGCTCATCAAGGAGTACGGTAATAATTCTCTGCGCAAGGTCAAGACTGACAAGGCAGATGCTATGAAGATCGCCAAGTATGCGCTTGACAATTGGGCAGAATTGCGAGATTATACTCCCATGGATACGATTCGATATGATCTGAAAACCCTAAACCGTCAGTTTCAGTTGGCTTCCAAGCAGAAAACTGCTACTGCAAACAATCTGATCGCTCTCCAAGAGCAATCCTTCCCGGGCATTCGCAAGCTCTTTGACAGCCCTGTGCGCAGCGATGGTACGCAAAAGTGGGTCGAATTCACACATGACTTCTGGCACGCTGACTGTGTCCGTGGCTGCAGTCAGAACGCTTTCACGGAGCGTTACCGCAAGTGGTGTAAGCGCCATCGCTACCAGTTCAGCATGGAGAAAGCAGCCGAGGTATACGCCCTGGCGAAGTCTGCTGTTGTACTGGTGCAGAAGACCTCCGTCACAAAAACACTCGTTCAGGAGGCCGCCAACCAGCTTACGGCTATCTCCCGCAGCGTGGAAACCTACCGCACAGAGATGAACAAGCTGGCCTCCCAGCTTCCGGAGTACCCTGTTGTCATGCAGATGTACGGCGTCGGAGAATCCCTTGGACCGCAGCTTATGGCGGAGATCGGTGATGTGCGCCGTTTTCAGCGTAAACAGTCCCTCGTTGCTTTCGCAGGTATTGACCCCGCGCCCAACGAATCCGGAGACTACCATTCATGCAGGAACAAGACCACCAAGAGAGGCTCGCCATATCTGCGTAAGACGCTGTTCAACATTATGACCGTTTACCTTCAACGCGCACCCCTGGACGAGCCGGTATTCCAGTTCCTGGACAAGAAACGAGCCGAGGGCAAACCCTACTACGTCTACATGACGGCGGCAGGGAACAAGTTCCTGCGCCGCTATTACGCCAAGGTCATGGCCTATCTTGCCACATTGGAGAATCTACCGCCTGTGGACATGGAATCCACAGGATTGCAGCGCACGGAGTAACCAACTGCCATCTGACTTTTCAGGTCGGCGCTTTTGCGGCGGCCTTTTTGTGTTGCCCTTTTTCTCCACCTACTATCTGCAAATTTTTCTCTCGTCAAGCTCATTTGGGGCTTGACTTTTTATTTGCAGGCTCAGATAGATACTGTGCCAGCACTTTTGAGGCTTCCGCTTTATCAATAGGCGCGGTGCATTGACGAACCTCTGGAATACCTAAAAGCTCGTTATCTAATTGATTATTGATGACTTGTTCGTAAAGACCTGAATGCAACATTATATTTCCTCATTTTTATAACTACAGAAATCTTTTGCCAAAGCTGACAGCCATAAAAATATGCTTTTTCCCCAATGTGTCAAAATGCTCTGCCGTTTGGCAGAGCATACGCATCAGTGTTCAAACTGCCACAGCATAATACAACAACTGACAATATTATATATTATACTATAGCAATCCAATAAATTACGGCACATAGCCACATGAACGAAACCAACCAAAGCAATCGGACTGGCGAATAGTAGAAAATGCCCGCTTAATAGCTTCAGGAAGTTGTGCTGCAATACGTATCTTCTGTTTTCTGAGATTAGCCTTGAGTTTTGACCACATTTTCTCAATTGGATTCAGATCGGGACTGTATGGCGGCAGATACAGATACCGGATGCCGGCCTTATCCAATAGCTCTTTTACAATCTTTGCATGATGAGAACGCATATTATCCATTACAATGATATCTGTTTCAGACAGCGTTGGCAGAAGCGTAGAACTCAGATATTCCGCAAAACGTTCTGCTGTCGTTCCGCCTTGATAGATTGTATATGCAGTCTCTCCGGTAATGCGGACAGAAGACAAAATGGTAGTATTGGACGGCGTATTGACAGGAGTACTGTCAATTGCTCGTTTTTCTTTCCGGGCACGGGCATAATGCCTTGTCATATTTGTATTGACTCCGCTTTCATCAAGAAATACCAGACTGTTTGCGGCGTTCTCCGGTATAAGCTGCTCCCAATTTTTCCGTTTTTGCTGTACATCGGGGACGCTCCTGTTCCGAAGCATGCAGAGACTTCTTTTTATAGACATATCCAAGCTTCAACATTGTTTTACGTACCGTTTCATCACTTACATGGAGTTGGAGTGTATCAATAATCTCATTAATTGTAATATCCGGCTGTTGCTGGATCAAACAGTCAATATTCTGAATATCTTTCCGGCTCAGAGAAGGTTTGCGTCCACGCAGGGAAGTCCTCGTTTCAACAGAACCGGTCTCTCTCATCCGCTTTACCAAACGGTAGACTGTGCTTGTATTTACACCAAAACATTCTGCTACTTCTTTTGCATTATGCGTTCTATTCCATGCTTCAATCAACAATTTTCTGGCTTCGTTGTGCAACATAATAATCACCTCTTGATTTAATCATAATACCTTTGTCAAGAGAGTGCACTATTTATTTGGATTGCTATAGTGTGAATCTGGGATGGTTCGGTGCTTTGGTTTTTGCCAAAAACTTTCCGCACAAGAAAAAGTATTATATTACTATAATCATTTGAACTAAGGTAAACGCTCAATCATGAGCACCTTGAATCACAAAAAAATAGCCGCCCAATAGCGGCTGCAGGCTGTGGCTCCCGGATCATACCGGGAGCCATCTGTCTTAATGACAGCTTTATGTCATACACCCACAGGCAGCAGGCACAATGACTTATTTTTCGGCAGTATCGTTTTTGCTTTGGAACACTTCAAACTGCCGTTTTGGACCGCCGCATACCGGGCAGCGCTCTGGAATCGGTTCTCCTGCCATCACATAGCCGCAGATCGGACATACATAAACCGTTTCTTTATCAAATTGGTCAATTGCTGACGCTTCCTTCAGCAGTTCGGCATGGACCTTTTCCGCAGCGGCAGCTCCCGAAAATGCCTGCCTGGTCAGAGGCGCATCTTTTTCTACAGCATATTCTTCCATCATCGTATAATAATGCTGATATTCAAAGGTTTCAGTGGGAATAAATGACTTTACCGATTCCGTGAATGGAGTCTGGCTTTGCATGATCGAATAAAAATTTCTGGCATGATGATATTCTGAAGCAGCCAAAGCTTCAAAAAGATTGGCAATTCGTTCCATACCACGTCTTCTGGCACGATCTGCAAACATGAGATATTTCAGATGTGCCATCAGCTCGGAGGCTACGGTTTTTTCCAGATTTTCCTTCAGTATCGGAACCTTCCGCTCTTTGTCATAGGCATTTTCAGAGAGGTTATCAAACCGATATTTCAGTTCCTGTCCCTCCATGAAAAAGTGAACCATATGATGCTCTACATCACAAGCCCGGATATCCTCTGACACATCTTCAATAAGCGCACCTCCGCCGCCGGTACAGATCAACGGAATATCATCCACCATATCTCCAAATCTGGAATGTACATGACCGCATAATAAATAGTTTACCTTGTGTTTCCATGGCGTATAGACTTCTTTCAGCCGTGCAAATTCTTCTTCGGATACAGAATTTCGGATAAAATGATTCGGTACCGGAATATGAAATGCAATAATGACTCGCTGAACCTCATCCATTTCCAGCACCTGTTTCAGAAGCTCCAGTCCTTCCGGTTCAAAGGTTCGCAGTGCATTGTCCAGAACAACGACAGAAAAATCTTTTGCAAGCAGAGCATAGTTTTTTCTGCCGAAATAATCCATATATGCACCTGTATCATGGTTTCCACGCAATACATAGACATCGTTATATGCGATTGCTTCTGTCAATTCACTGATTGCTTCATAATAATACGCATTTCCTGTGGGAACCAGATCACCGGCAATCAGAGTGATATCGTCCTCCGAACTTTTTTCCAGTGTTCCCGCATAGACTTTCATATTATATGTGCCCAATCCCTCACATCCGGGATCACCAATGACTCCCATGGAATTTACCTGGGGAAGACGTAGGATGGGCTGCTCAATTTTCTGCATTTTATATGGTTTCATTCTGTATTCCACCTCGTTATTTATACATCATTTGATATTTCATCAATGGTACTATCATATCACATTCTTCCAATCAATACCAGACGATTCATTGACACAGTTTAATTAAAGTGAGACCGGTACGCAGGGCAAGGCTGGCGGAACATTGTTATCGTTTCATTTTTATGTTATAACATAAGATACATAACAGCAGTTCCGGAGTGGTGAGTAAAAATTGCAAATTGATTGATCGGCGGCAAGCTGGATTTTTGATCTCTACAGATCTGACACAATCAGCCGAAGAATCCGCCTTCCAGGGATAGATAAATTATTGTATACTATCCGTATGAGTAAAAAAGTGAACCGCGGCTCATAGGTTCATTCCCGTTCTGAAAGGTATTTTCATTACAACAATCAGCCCGCCGGAGAAGAGATTCTCCGACGGGCTTTCATCGTTATACTGTTACAGTGACAATTGGCTGCAGAATGCAGATCATGCAACCTTCGTATAGAAGGAATACATCAGAGTTGCAATCTGTGCACGTGTGCTGATACCACGCGGCTCAAAGCGATTGTCTCCCATACCAACCATCAAACCGGTCTCCTGCATCAATCGAACTGCATCAACTGCATAGCTCGAAATCGAAGCACTGTCAGCAAACAGCGGCTTGCTGTTGTCAGTAGGCAGTGTGATCTTTGCGTAGCTCAGATAGTTGCTCAGCATGACGGCTGCCTGCTCACGGGTAATCAGCTTCTCCGGTGCAAAATGCTTGGCATCAATGCCGGAAACAATGCCGTTTTTCACTGCCCAGTTGACACATGGCGCATAGTATGCATCCTTGGAAACATCCACGAATTTGCTGGAGCCTGCATACTGGGTCTTGTCGATCTGTGCCAGATTGGACAGAACGGTGACGAACATGCCGCGGGTCATACCCTTTTCCGGAGAGAAGGTTGTTGCGGAAGTACCTGCAAACAGCTTCTTTGCAGTGACATAGTTGATGTAGTTCTTTGCCCAATGGTTTTCAATATCGGTAAACTGTGTATCCTCAGCTGCACCATCACCAACCGTGCCGTAATTGTCAAAGTCCTTGGCATAATTGCGGTAAACGGTGCTGTCCTGATGACCAGCAGCACCGGCGAAGGTGCCCTTGTTCCAGTCAACCAGTGTATTCCAGGTCTTTTGTGTACCTGCGGTCAGTGTGTAGGAATTCAGTACCGGAACACTGGATTCTTCACTGTTCAGATCGGATACAAAGGTAGATACAATGCGGACATACTTGGCATTGCCCATGCCGGTCAGTGCGACCGTGTTGGAACCGTTTTTCAGTTCGACCTTCTTTTCTTCCTTGATGGTTTTACCGTCATCGGAGGTCTGAATCAGGGCAGTGATGGAAGCATTGCCTGCAAATGCTGTATCATATGCAAGAGCGGAGGGAGCAGCAGTTGCTTCAACCCATTCGGTTGTATGGGTACCAGTGGTTTCGATATTGTCGCTCTCGAAATCAAGCCAGATTTTCAGGCTGTCAGCCGAAGCACCACCCTCTGTGGGATTCGCGCGTACATTGGTTACTTCCTCTTCAGAAAGCTTGGAGGTGTAAAAACGTACCTGAGATACAGCACCCGGCAGCATGGTGTGATACATGCCGCGGTTGCGATTGGTCTGCAGGGTATTCTTAAAGCCAAGACCAATATACATGGGTTCACCGTCCCAGGTTTTGATGGGTGCGGTAAATGCAGGCTTGTCTACGTGTGCGCTGTGCAGCTCATTCTCATAGGAATCGCCGCCGGTTTCAAAATCAAATGCACTGGTGTACTGTACCCACTGATCCTTCTTGATACCATAAGAAGCATCACTGCCGTCATTCCAGCTGAATTCACCATTGTCATCCAGCAGACATACACCATAGGTTACCTTGCCGGTTTCACGGACTGCCATACGGAACATATACGGTGTGCCCCAGCCAAGACCAATGCCCTTGACCATCAGCGGGTTATGGTCCGGAATAGCACCCTTGCCATCCAGATCCTCGTACTGTTCGGTCAGCTCAGATACACCGCCCTTGGTGGTGCCGGCGCTGGGCAGATTTGCCCATACCATACCGGTCATTGCATCCTCCGGGGTATAGCCGCCGTTATCCGGGATTTCAATATAATCACGCTTGCCATCCAGAATCAGGGTCTGCTTTCCGTTGTCATCTGTGCCAAATTCTGGCTGGCCATGAATATATGCATCATTGCCGCTGCCGGATTTATCCTTGACAACCGGCATGCCCTGAATGGAGCCTTCCACATAAATGGTCTGAGGCTCTGCATTGCCGATGGTAACCTCATATTCGCCGGCCTTGTCAAAGGTATAGGAGAATTCTGCTACCTTTGTTTCGCCGGACTGCAGAGTATACCGCTTGCTGTCAACGGTTTTGCCGTTTACTTTAAACTCAGCTACATCGCTGCCTGCATCATTGCCGATATTGACAACATCAGCTTTAATATGCAGTACATTGCTGTTGGTATCACTGACATCCTGATCGCCCTGTTTGGTGCGGATGTTGGTGAAATCGAAGGTAGCAGGACGATAGGTTACATTTACATCTGTGCTCTGGTCAGCAATCTTCAGAGTATGCTTACCCAGAGATTCCATTCTCAGAGTACCGGTCAGTGTCGCGGATTTACCTGGATCCAGCGTGACGATACCGTCGTCAAAGTGATAGAGATACCGGATCGTTCCATTGTCGTCAACCGGAATCACAGCGGCAGCCAGGCCCTTGCCTGTATTGGTTACGGTAGCGGAAATGGTAACCTCACCATTGTACTGCACTTCATCCGGCTGAATGGAAATATCCGACCAGGACAGCTGCTGCTTGTCCTTTGCGATCAGTGTTTCATTGGCTGCTACGGAATTTGCACCTTCGCCGGTAGCACCATAGTTTACAACCTTCATAACACCGCTGCCCGGTGTGCTGGTGATGTAGAAGAAATCACCCTTCTTGTTGTAGGTGCGTGCATCCTGATGGGTCAGATAAACGGTACCTGCGCCGACTTCCGGATTGCTGGATACAGCACGTGCATAGCTGTGGGTATGACCGGAAATCATCAGATCTACATTGCCCGGTTCAATGACATCCGGAATATACCGCTTGGTATATGCATCAGATACCGGATGATGCATCATGATCATACGGAAATCCGCATTTTTTGCTGCATCTGTTTCCAGATCAGATTTCAGCCAGCTCATGGCATTCTCAATGGTTTTGAGGGTTGCCTCGTCAGCCTGCTGACCGGTGGCTTCAGAATTCATCTGGAACAGTCCCCAGGGGTTACTGTTCATGGTGATGATGTGGATACCTGCATAGTTGAAGGAGCTGTCACCCTCCACCGATGCACCATATTCCGCATCCTGAATGGAATAAACATAGGTGTCAAAATAGATACCACCCTGGTCATGATTGCCGCTGGAATAAACAACCGGATAACTGTGAATGAAGTCATCCGCAGCTTTGCCATGGAACCAGAAACTGAACTGTTCTGCCTGTGCACCGGTGCCTTCTACCAGATCACCACAATGCAGCATAACATCCGGATTAAAATTCTTTACCGCTGCGTCCAGTTCATTGCGGGTTGCGAAGATATGGGAATCCGACAGAGAAATCATGCGGATTTCATCGGGATTTTCACTCAGAGTACGGAAGCTTGCCTGACAGGTTTCACCATTTTCCAGCTTTACCTCGTAGTAATACCGGGTTCCAGCCTGAAGATGATCCAGTTTGTAGTGATACAGGTTCATTTTAGCACCCTGGAAATCCGGTGCGTCCTCATCTACATTCACCGTAATTGGATCGCAGAGTGAATCCTGTTCTGTGCCGTATGCAATCGTTGCAGCTACATTTTCTGTGCTTTCCCATACAACGACCATACTGTTGGTTTTAGGTGCGAGCAGATACGGGCCGTTTTTAAACTGAGCGCCATCATCTGCTGCAAATGCAGTCGGTACGAGACCAAGAACAAGTACCAGTGCCAGACACATGGCCTGCATTCGTTTTAACAGTTTTTTCATGGTTTGTTCTCCTTTCTTTGGTATAAAATGGGGATACAGCTTGCTCAAGCATCACCTGCTTTCCTGGCAATTGTTTTAAAACGGAACAGTGTGTGCATTTTTTGTGTTCATACTGTGTCCGTGCTATGGTTGTACCTTACCACGTGAAGGAATAAAATTCAATAATAAATGAAATAAAAATGAATAAAACTCTGTATTGAATAAAAAACACCCGGAAAAATTGGCTAGTGTGCCCAAAAAGAAACCACCCGCTGTCCGAATCAGCCGAACAACGGGTGGCTGTAGTATGTATTTTATTCCGCTGCCTCACGTGCCTGCATATCCGCGATAATACGCGGATATATTTTGTCCAGCCGGTAAAACAGCAGGAGGATACAGATACCACCCCAGGCGAGAATATTACCGATGATGTAAATGCGAATGAGCATAGCGGATTGGGTGGCATTGATAACAGCAGTTCCGGCAAAGCCAACCATAGACATCAATGCACCGAATGCTGCGTTAGTGATACCGGAACCGAATTTCTGTCCGGCAGTGGTAGCGGAAACCACCAGTCCCTGCACGCGGATGCCGCTTTTCCATGCACCATATTCGATGATATCCGCAAGCATGGAATATTTGGCGCCCCGGAAACAGCCCTTTCCGATACCGCGCATCACGCAGGCAAACAAGGACAATGAAATACTGGTTGGATTGAAAAAGAGGGAAACCGTACCGATGACTGCGGCTGCCGCACCAATGAGCGCTACATTCCGTTTGCCGAAGCGAATGAGGAATGGGGCAAGAATCAGCACCGTAATTACCTGAGGAATATTTTCAAAGGAGGAAAGCGCGCCGCACAGGTCACGATTCCCCAGAATGTACTGGGCATAATATGCATTGCAGGTTCCGGTTACCGCTTCATAAAAGGAAAGAAAGACGGTGAGGAAAAAGAACAGAATGAAATAGGGATTGGACAGACATAGCTTGATCCCCATCCAAAGCGGTACCTTTTTTCCATCTCTGGTTTTGGTTTCTTTGTTCACTCGTTCATGGCAGTTATGAAAACACACATACAGCATAACAATAGATACAACAGCATAGCCAATGGACACCTCAATCCAGGCCTGCTGGGTATTGCCAAGCAGAGTTACCAGAGGAAAGGTAATGGCAGTGATAATCAGATTACCGATGGCGGACATACCGGTGCGGAACAGATTGATAACAGAGCGCTGGTCAGTATCTCGTGTCATCAGTGTTGCCAGCGTTGCATAGGGAAGGTTCAGGGAAGTGTATACCACTGTGGTACAGAAATTATATGTAATAAAGACATAAATGATCCGGACCATGGAAGATGCCGGCGGAACAGTAAACAGCAAAATAGCGGACAAGCCATATGGAAACATCATCCAGAGTATCCAGGCACGGGATTTGCCGTGTCGGGAATGGGTACGATCCACCAGATGACCAATCAAAACATCAGAAATGCCGTCGAAAAAGCGGGAAATCAGCATAATGGTACCGACGGTCCCCACACCGATACCGATAACATTGGTATAAAAATAAAACAGCAATGAGGTCGTCAGTGCGAATACCACATTGCAGGCTACATCCCCCAGACCATAGGAAAATTTCTCCTTCAGGTGAATGGGTTCAAACTCTCTCTGATTACCGGGACTTTTGTTTTGTACAGATGACACAGTAGTTCTTCCTTTCACAATGTACCATTCTGCCGGTATAAGACCATGCAGAAGCTCTCTTTTCTGATGGAACAGACCACCAATACATTGTTGGTAGTTTATCATTGCATCAAATAAAATTCAATTCTCGTTTGAGACAAAGGAATATTATTTATTTTGTACAGTGTGTACAATGTTATTTCTGTGTGTTATACTAAATCCATCAAGATGAATGAGGGTTTTTTATGAAAAGTAATCCATATGCTGCAATTCAATCAAAATATGAAAGCTTCCCAAAAGTGAGCCGGAGAATTGCTGATTTTATTCTGGAAAATCCGGAGCGGGTCTGTTCTATCAGTATACAGCAGATGGCACGGGAGCTTGACATTGCGGAATCCAGTATCATTCGGTTTTGCAAGCAGATTGACTGTTCCGGATTCAGTGAAATGAAGCTGCTGCTGGCGAAATATGCGCCTCAATCCATACATACCATTTTTGAAGATTTATCTGAAACAGACACCGTTACTTCTATTACAAAAAATGTTTTCGGACGAAATATAGACACCCTGCAGCGGGCACTGGATCTGCTTGATTTTGAAAAAGTAGAACAGGCAACTGCCCTTATGAGTCAGGCAAAACGCATTGTCGCTCTGGGTGTAGGAGCATCCGGTTCTATTGCCAGCGATTTTTATATTCGCCTCATGCGTGTAGGCATTCAGGCAGAAGCCTTTACGGATTCCCATTTGATGCAGATTGCTGCCAGCCAGGCGGGACCGGAAACGGTATTTTTTGGCATTACACATACGGGTAAAACCCGTGAGATTGTGACAGCACTGGAGCTGGCACGTTCCCGGGGAGCAAAAACCATCAGTATGACGGGATATCCGGATACACCGGTGAAACGGGTATCAGATATTTGCATGGAATTGTATTCACCGCTGCAGCTGTTTGTGTCTCCCCGCGTGGCACAGGTAACACTGCTGGACAGCCTCTATGTAAGTCTGTCTATCCGACAGAAAAATCAGGTGGTGGAGAATATTCAAAAAATGAATGATGCATTGGCTGATTTTAGATTATCATAAAAAATGATAGGCAGGATGGATTTGACGATGAACTATTATTTTGCTCCAATGGAAGGAATCACAGGTTATGTGTTCCGAAATACCTTCCAGGAATATTTTGGCGGGATACATACCTGGTTTTCCCCATTTCTCAGCCCCAAACATGACGGAGGGCTTCGGTCAGGAGAAATCCGTGATATTTTGCCGGAGAATAACAGCAATGTCCGGCTGGTGCCGCAGATTTTAACCAATGATGCCGCTGCATTCCGTCTTACAGCAGAGCGGCTGAAAGAATACGGCTATTCAGAGGTAAATCTGAATCTGGGCTGCCCATCGGGTACGGTGGTGGCGAAGAAAAAGGGTGCAGGTTTTTTGGCAGAAACAGCGCTGCTGGAGCGTTTTCTGGATGAAATTTTTTCCCAATGCCCCATCCGGATCTCCATCAAAACAAGAATCGGAAAGGAAACACCGGAGGAATTTCCGGCGCTGTTGGAGTTGTTCAATCAGTATCCGGTTTCTGAATTGATTGTTCATCCACGGGTACAGACGGATTTTTATAAAAACAAGCCTAACTGGGAGATGTTCGCCTATGGGGCGGATAACACCAGCATGCCCGTGTGCTATAATGGGGACTTGTTCACAACACAGGATATCCAACAATTTACGACACAGTTTCCCAGTGTGCAGACTGTGATGCTAGGCAGGGGATTGCTGGCAAATCCCGGTCTTGCGGCACAGGCAGAAGGGGAGAAGCCTGTGGACAGCAAAACACTGATAGCGTTCCATAACACATTGCTGGAACGCTATCAGGAAATTCTGTCCGGACAACGTAATGTGCTGTTTAAGATGAAAGAACTGTGGGTATTTTTGGTTTGCCTGTTTGCAGATGGTGAACCATATGCAAAAAAAATCCGCAAGGCACGGACGTTATCGGCGTATCAGAAAGCTGTGGACAGCCTGTTTGCGGAGCGGGAGCTGCTGGACGAATCGGTTTATACAGGAGAGTAAATAGATATTATTTTGCCGGTATACAATAAAGGCCATTTGTGGAACATATAGTGACTGACCCGAGAAACAGGAGTCGGCAGAACCAGCTTTACTGCTGGTTCTTTTTTAACCTCCTGTTTCATAAAAAGATATATTGACGCATCAGTTTCTGTGGCATGGTTTGATACATGACTGATAGTTCTGTTCTGCCTGTTCCCAGTTGACTACGTGGAACCAGTCGATGATGTAATGGAGTGGTATCATTTGAGTAGAGTCGGAAAACTCACCAAACTATGATAAAATAAGAACAAAGGAATGGTGAGAAATCATGGCAAGAAGCTACGACAAACATTTTAAAGAAGAAGCATTGAAGCTCTCAGATGAAATCGGAGCAAAGATGGCGGCGGACCAGCTTGGAATCCCCTACAATACAGTCAAAACCTGGCGAGGTAAGCGAAAGAAATACGGAGATCAGGCATTTGTAGGAAGTGGTCATAAACAACTGCCGGCAAGCGAGCAGGAACGAAGAATGCTTGAGCTGGAGAAGGAAGTCAAAGAGCTCCAACGAGCTAACGATAT
>JALFVM010000188.1 GCA_022787145.1 Lachnospiraceae bacterium
CTCTCCAAAAATATTTTGAGAGCTTTATGCATATTTACAATATCCACTCTTTTCTGCTTGCCACCGAATTCTCCATCCAACGTCCAGGGAATCGCTTCCTCAGAAGAAAAAGAAATCTCACTGGCCTTCACAGAGTAAATCAAATCGGAATTATCCTCCGCCGTCAAAAGTGCACCGACGATTTCCTGAAGTTCAAGCGGATTTTTCGGCTTGCGAATTAGTGTCACTTCAAAAAGGCCGTCGTTCATATCGACATTTTTTCCGGTCAGATGCTTAAAGCCTCCTACCGATCTGGAATTTGTCACCATTCCATAGATAAACTCATCCTCCCAGGACTCTTCCCCACAGTGGATGGTCATCTTGTAAGATTTGATGTCAAACAGACGTTTTACCCCTTCCAGAAGATACGCCACATGTCCGAGAATATTTTTCAGATCCTGATCTGTCTCATAAGACACATCCGTAAAGAGTCCGAATGCCGCAATATAGGTAAATACACCATTGTTGAATTTTCCGATATCACACCCATAAAGCCTTCCTCTATCTACCAGCGATGCTGCCTGCACGATATCCTTCGGCATAAAAAGGCTGTTGGCAAAATCATTCGTGCTTCCTGCCGGAATATAACAGACAGGCACCGAATAATTGGCAGCCACCATACCGGTCACCACTTCGTCCAGCGTTCCGTCACCACCGCTGCACGCAACGACATCCACCTTCTCCACAAGCTCCTTCACTTTTTCATAAGCATCTCTCGCTCTCTGCGTCGGATGAATGATGACTTCATATCCACTTTTTACAAACACATCCACCACTTCCGAAAGTCTGGCATTGATTGCACCCTTTCCAGACCTCGGATTGTATACAAACAGCATCCTTTTCTCCATGTATAATCCAATCCTCCTAGCCTTCTACAATCAAGTATTTTCCATCTGGAAGAGCAAACACCTCACTGGCATCTTCCAGTTCATCCAGTGACATGTTGTCTACATCTGCTCCGTTTTCTTCAAAATATGCTTTGGCTTCCGAAAGACTGTCCACAACAACAGCCATGCAGTCTTCCAAAAAGGCTTCCGCTTCCTCCAGTGTTTCGGCTACCGGCTCGTCAAACAGCTGTGCCTGGTTTCTTAAAAAAGTGACCAGATACTCTTCCTTAAATTCATCCATGATTTTTTTCCTCCCACATTCCATTTTGTTCGATTAATTGCTCCAAAACCGTTTCCACTCTGTCCGTCAGAAAACGGGCAGTTGCCTGTACTCCCGGCTTTGCAGTCCTCATGGCATAACTATACCCTACATTCTGCAGCATTTCAATATCATTATACTCATCTCCGAAAGCCATGCACTCATCCGGAGAAATATGCAGTCTCTTTAACAATTCATCGAGTGCTTTTCCCTTATTGGCTCCGATCGGCGTAAAATCCAGCCACTCAAAGCCGGAAGTCACCGCCGTTGCCCTCCCGCGAAAGGTATCTCTCCAGTATGCCTGTGTGGCATCAATACCGGCCTTTTCATACACAGAAATCTTAAAGGGAGTCTCGCGCAGAGTAAAGATATCATCTACAACCGTAACATTATTAACAACCACTTCCGCAAGCAAATGGCGGAAACCATCCGTTTTGGGCTGGATATAGGAAGTGTCCTCTCCCGATACCAGAACCTCTGCGGTATCCTTCTCCACAATCTTATGAATAATCTCAAGCGCCAATGCCTCATCCATCTCTGCTTTGTATAAAGTCTCTTTATTTTTTCTTACCAGACATCCATTTTCACATATGTAGGCAATGTCATCCTGCACAGGCCCAAACAGCCGGTAGAGATTCGGGTACTGTCTTCCGCTTGCCGCCACAAACAAAATCCCCATATCCTTCAGCTTTCGTATCAGCGGAAACAATCGTTTCTGCAGTCTCTGGCTTCCATCCTGTATCAAAGTTCCATCCACATCACTGGCAATTAACTTAATCATTGACTCCCTCCTGTATTTTCAGCAGATCCTGTGGCCTGTCAGCCAGAAAATCTGCACCATTTTCAATCAGTTCACTGCGCGGACGAAATCCCCAGGTCACACCGACCTTTGGCATTCCTGCTGCAATCGCTGTCTTCATATCTGTATTGGTATCTCCAATGTACAGGCATTCTTTCGGAAGAACACCCCATCTTTCGGCAATGCGAAACGCTCCTGTCGGATCCGGTTTTTTGGGAACGCCATCTTCTTGCCCTTGAATCTGATCAAAACAATGTTTTCCAAAAATACTCTGCACCACCTCAACGGCCTGCAGGTGTGGTTTGTTTGAGAGAACTGCAATACGAATTCCCCTCTGCCTGAATTGTTCCAGCGTTTCCACCATTCCATCGTAGGGCTTTACATGGTAGAGAGGATCTTTTCCAAAAATCTCTCTGGCCTTTTTGATTGCCGCATCGAGATGCTCCAATTGTGCATCTCCAGCATCTAACAACGCTCTCTCCACCGCCTTATTTATACCATCCCCCGCAAAAAAATTAAATTTTTCTACCGGTCTTTCTTCAAATCCTTCGGAAACAATCGCCTGATTGACTGCATGGGCAATCGATTCTACCGTATCTGCAAGTGTTCCGTCCAGATCAAAAATGCATCCCTTAATCATAAGTGCCTCCCAAATGTTGTTTTCCTTCGTTGTGCTATCCATTCCCGAAAGGAGTGGGATTTTTGCACGATATTCTTTAAATTAGTATACACTGCCTCCAACATTCCTGCAATACTGGCTTTTCCCTTTCATTAACAGCTTTTTTTGCTCATGCAATGTGACTGCAACCACGATGCGGCTGCAGAAATTATCGAAAAATTTATTTTATAAATCTTCTTTTATTTTCTGCCCGGAGTGATTATAATATAGGTATCAAAATACGAAGGGAGCTGACAGTATGTCAAAAGGAAGTAAATTGTTTGGACTGGCTGCCCTGGGTGCTGCCGCCGGCGCCGCTGCATATTACTTAAAGAACAACAAAAAGGCCTCACAGCGTCTGGAGGAGGAATTTGATGATTTTATTGACGACTGCGAGGAAGGCATTGCCAAATGCAAAAGCAAAATTCCTCCACAGGCAAAAAAATATGCAGATGTCGCAGCAGAGACAGCAGAAGATGTCAAAGACATTGCTTTGGACACTGCCAAAAAAGTAAAGAAAGTAGCCGGAGATACGGTAAAGAAAGTACGTGATGCCAGAGAGAACGAAGACGAAGATATTTTTGAGGAATGTCTCGACCATGCAGAAGATATCGTAGAAGATATCAAAGAGCGTACTGCTCAGACAGCCGAAAATATCACCGAAGATGTAAAAGATGCTGTTGAGGAAGTCCTGGATGACGACGAGATTGAAAAATTTCTGGATGACGAGAATGAGGACGAGGACGTTGAAGAATTCCCGGATGACGAGGATGAGGACGAAGACATTAAGGAAGTCCCGAATGACACCGAGAATGAAACACCTGAAGAAGCATCTTCAGAAGAAAAGGATGAAAAAACTGAATAAGCAATGATAGAATTTAAATAATAAGACCGCCGGAGAGCAAACCGGCGGTCTTATTATTTTAACTTATGCTTCTTCTTTGATCTCCAATACATTCATTGGACAAGCTTTTGCACAGATACCACATGCGATACATTTGCTTGCGGTAGGAGCTTCTTCGTCTTTTACCATCAGGCCAAATGGACATGCCTCTGCACATTTGCCGCATCCGGTACAAAGTTTTTTGTTTACCATGTAAACGCCCTTTGCATTCTGTTTGATTGCTCCAGCTTCACATACTTCTGCACATTTACCACACTGTGGACATGCAAGAACCTTTGGAGAACCATCTTTTTTTGCACCAATCTGGATTGCAGATACTGTTACATCCTCTCTTTTGTAATATGCTGCGGAACACGCATGCATACACTGGTAACAAGCCATACAATCGTCTTTTCTTACTGCAACAAGTTTTTTCATACAAAACCTCCCGAATTCATTTTTATTGACATTCTTACTGATAAAAAATATTATAAAGCAAAATCGGGCAGGATTCAACTAATTTTGTCAATTTTTTGTCATTTTTTGTAGATTTTGACGAAGCAACTTTTTTATGCCTTCGGCAGCTTGAAAGAGCTCTTCAGAGATACAATTCGATTAAACACCGGTGCTCCCTCTTTGGAATCATGAGAATCTGCACAGAAAAATCCATTTCTCACAAACTGGAAGCTGTCATACGGTTTTGCCTCTGCAAGAGCCGGCTCCACATAACAGTTCTTCAGCACTGTCAGAGAATTCGGGTTCAGATTCAAAGATCCATCTTCATTGTATACGCCTTTTGCCTCATCAATGATATTTTCATACAGGCGCACTTCTACCGGTACTGCCTTCGCTGCAGATACCCAGTGAATCGTTCCTTTGACTTTTCTTCCGTCCGGTGCATTTCCCCCCTTGGTTGCAGGGTCATACGTACAGTGCACCGTATGTACCACACCATTTTCATCAGCCTCATAACCGGTACAAGTCACAAAATAAGCATTCATCAGACGCACTTCCGTTCCGACAAAAAGACGTTTGTATTTTCTCGGTGGTTCCACCATAAAGTCCTCGCGCTCAATATACAGTTCTTTTCCAAATGGAATCTGACGACTTCCCAAAGCTTCGTTCTCCATATTATTGGCAGCTTCCAGGTACTCCACATCGTCACTTGGATAATTGTCGATCACCAGCTTAACCGGATCCAGAATCGCCATCATACGCGGTTTCTTCAGCTTCAAATCTTCACGGATACAGTACTCCAGCATTGCATAATCTACAGAACTATTGGCTTTTGATACACCACACAGTTCCACGAACATCTTGATGGATTCCGGTGTAAAACCTCTTCTTCTAAGAGCTGCGATGGATACCAACCTTGGATCATCCCATCCATCTACGATGCCCTCTTCCACCAGTTTTTTGATATATCGTTTTCCTGTCACCACATTTGTCAGGTATAATTTAGCAAACTCAATCTGTTTTGGCGGATGCTCAAATCCGACCTCGCGTACCACCCAGTCATACAGCGGACGGTGATCCTCAAATTCCAGCGTACAGATGGAATGTGTCACGCCTTCAAATGCATCCTCCAGCGGATGCGCAAAATCGTACATCGGATAAATGCACCATTTATCTCCAGTTCTGTGATGATGCATATGAGCCACACGATAGATGACCGGATCACGCATATTCATATTCGGAGAAGCCATATCAATCTTTGCACGAAGCACTTTTGCTCCATCTTCCACTTCTCCGTTTTTCATTGCTTCAAACAACGCAAGGTTCTCTTCCACACTTCTGTTGCGGTATGGGCTTTCTTTTCCCGGTTCTGTCAGAGTTCCGCGGTACTCACGAATCTGCTCTGCACTCAGATCACAAACATACGCTTTTCCTTTCTTAATCAGCTCCACTGCTGCCTCATACATTCTGTCAAAGTAATCTGAGGCAAAATAGAGATGATCTCCCCAGTCTGCTCCCAACCACTGAATATCTGCTTTGATGGATTCCACAAATTCCACCTTTTCCTTCGTCGGATTTGTGTCATCAAAACGCATATTAAACTGTCCGTGATACTGCTGTGCCAGTCCATAATTCAACAGTATGGATTTTGCATGTCCGATATGAAGATAGCCATTTGGCTCCGGAGGAAAACGTGTACAAATCTTCTCGTATTTTCCCTCCTGTAAATCTTTGTCAATAATCTGCTCTATAAAATTCCTGGAAACAGCTTCATTTTCCATGATTTCCCCTCCTGCAATTTTTTATATGTTCCTTATCATAGCATAAATTCGCCTGTTTTAAAAGGATTTTTCTCTTATTTCAGTTGAAGACGGAACGAAGAAGTACCGGATACCGGCGTTTTGTACGTCGTTTTGTTCACCCGATAGGTTGCAACGACATACACATAGTAGGTCGTCTCCATTTTCAGTTTCTTTAACGTAGCCTGCGGCGTTTTGACTTTTGCCGCTTTTTGATAAGTTCCGCCTCTCTTTTTTGAAAGATATACCGTGTAATCTACCGCATTTTGCACCGCATTCCAGCTTACCCGCACACTGCTTTTGCTGTTCCAGTAAAATTTCGGCTTTGGCTGCTGGCAGATATAGATTGTCCGATAGCTTCCATATACATTGCGCGAAATACCTGTATAGGGATTCGCTGCTTTGTAAAATGCGCGTATCCGAAAGCGATAAATCTTGCTGTTTCTGATGTTACTAAGCTGATAATTCGTCCTGTCTGCCGCTATTTTTTTGGAGAGCATCCGCTTGTTGCTGCTGTCATAAAGCTCAATCTGATATCCGTCTATGTTTTGTACCTTTTGCCAGTAAATCGTATATTTTCTGGCAGAGGACATCCCCTTCTGAGCGGTAATGCGAACCTTCTTGGGAGGTGTATTCCATGCCGCGCTCTCCTGTGCATAAACAGACACACACATTCCCAGCAAAAGCATCAGACTGACGCAAAACCAGAGCATTATTTTTTTCTTTTTTTCCATATGCTTCCTGATCACCTGCCTCGCTTTATTTTTTCATCATTATAGCATATCCAACAAAAAAAGGATAGTTTCTTCCCGAAACTATCCTTTCTATTCTATACTTAGTGTGACTCCTGTACAGCCAAACGTTTTAAAATTCCCTGATAGATAAACTCCTTCATGACTTCTTTTTCCACACGCCGTTCCTTCTCCAAAGACAGATACAGAAAATACTCCACATAGGCAGAAATCATGGTAAGCTCAATCAGACTCTGCGATCTTTGCTCATCCCAGATTTTTTCCCGAACAGCCGCCTGAATATGAAGCTTTAATGCTCCATGTAGCCCACAATTGCAATCTCCAGCCTTATGAAAGGCCTCCACAATCGGCGCGCTGATTTCTCTGGAGAACTGGCTTGCCTTAAAAAACTGAATTCCGCTGTCTTTGTATTTCAGATTATTTTCAATCCAGTCCATAGTCTGCATGACCCTTTCCCGGAAGGATTCTGTCTCTTCGTTGAGACGATACAGAGAATCCGCCTGCTTTTTCATATTGTATTTCATGGCATTGGCAATGATTTCTTCCTTGCTCTCAAAATATTCGTATGCGGTGCCTTTCCCGATTCCTGCCCGCTCCGTAATATCCGCCACTTTGATTGAGTTGATATCTTTTCCTTTATCCAGCAGAAAAATCACCGCCTGATACATTTTTTCTATTTTATCCCTCGATGACTGAGATAGATTCTTCTGTTTCTTCATCTTCTAATCTCTCCTCGTCTTTTCGATAATTCTTACGGTTTAATATATCATAAATACACGGAACCACAAACAGTGTCAAAAGCGTACCATAGAGAAGACCTCCGATCGTAACAACCGCCATCGGCTGAATCATATCTGCACCCATTCCCATGCCCAGTGCAAGCGTTGACAGGCCAAGGATTGTAGTCAGGGCAGTCATAATAATCGGGCGAAGTCTCGTTCTTCCAGCTTCCACGATGGCATCTTTTTTCTCCATTCCGTTCTGCCGCAGCTGATTGATGTAATCCACCAACACAATACCATTGTTTACAATAATACCGGAAAGCATGATAAATCCGATCATGGCAATGACGCTGACTTCCATATTTGCAACGATCAGTGCCATAAATCCGCCTGTAAATGCCAGCGGAATCGTAAACATAACAATAAACGGGGACAAAAGAGACTGGAACTGGGCAACCATGATCAAATACATAAAGACAACTGCCAGAATGAGCATCAGTATGAGCTGTCCCATTGCATCATTGATTGTCTCATCCTCGCCCTTCATTTCCATCGTATAACCTTCCGGAAGTTCAAAATCTTTCAGCGCCTTTTCCACATCATCACTGACAAGACCAATGTTATAACCCGTCTCAAGCTCTGCCGTTACATTCATATAACGGGTCTGTGCATCTCTGCTGATGGACTGCGGGCTGACTGCTTCCTCAAACGACGCAATCTTACTGAGTTTTACTTCTTTCTCTTTGCCTTCCTTATTGGTATAGGTAAGCTTCATATTTTTGATCTCGTCCCTTGTCATCTCTTCATCCTTATCGGATTTTACATATACATCGTAATCCTTGGATGCAGTGGAAAAAGTCGTAGCGGAAGAGGCCTCCTTCAGATGATCATTCACAGACTGAAATACCTGAGCAACCGTCAGACTGTATTTCATGGCCTTCTTTTTATCCACAACAATGCGATACTCCTGATCGGTCTCTTCCATACCGTCCGAAACATTTGTTGTTCCCTCTACGTCCTCTACAATCTTTCCGACCTTCTGGGCAAGTTCCTGCAGCTTATCAAGTTCTTTTCCCTTAATCTGAACGGTAATACCGCTTCCGCCCAGAGCACTCATATCCATACTGGAAGTCTCTACCTGCACTTCGCACGGAATGTCTTTTGTTCTTTTGAGAATTTCTTTTTCAAATGCTTCATTGCTCAGTTTTCGGTCTTCCTTCAGTACAAGATACATGGATACGGAATCGGAAGAGCCACCCATCATGGATGACATCCCGCTGCCACCTGCCATCGCACCGATACTATCAATGTCCTCCATATCCTGAATTGCTGCGATAACCTGATCCGAAGCATTTGTCAGATCCTCAAATGTTTTGTCTTTGTCCACACTGACTGACATACTAACCTGCGTACTTTCCATTTCCGGCATAAACGCAGTTCCCTTGGCAAAAGAAACTTTCATGGAAATCACTAAAAGCGCCACTGCTCCAATCAGAACAATCGGTTTGATTTTCAGGGCTTTTCTTAATATCCCTGCATAAACATTCTGAATTTTGTCAAACAGCGGTGTTTTTTTGGATTTTACTTTTTTCAAAAGTCCGGCTGACATCATTGGAACTAAAGTCAGCGCAACCACAAGGCTCGCAAGCAGAGAGTATGCAATCGTCAGTCCCATATCCACAAACAATTGCCTTGTGATTCCCTCTGTAAATACGATCGGTGCAAACACACATACCGTTGTCAGAGTGGAGGCTGCAATGGCTCCTGCCACCTGTTTCGCGCCTTCCACAGCCGCTTTTCGTGAAGGAATTCCCTCATTCCTCATACGATAAATATTTTCAATTACAACAATGGAGTTATCCACCAGCATACCAATTCCAAGTGCCAGACCGGACAGAGAAATGATATTCAAACTGATTCCCGAAAAATACATCAAAACCACAGCTTCTACCACACTCAACGGAATGGAGCAGGCAATAACAAACGTCGGACGAATATCCTTCAAAAACAGAAACAGAATCAAAATTGCGAGAACTGCTCCCGAAAGCATGTTATCAATGACAGAATCAACCACCAAATCGATATAAATTCCCTGATCCATCAGAATCGAAACGCCAAGATTCGGATCTTCTTCCTTCAGACGTTCAAAACGTTCCTTGATTTTATCAGACACATCACCGGTGGAATAACCGGTCTGCTTTTCAATCGCCATCAAAACACCCGGATTTCCATTAAGGATTGCATAAACCTCTGAGGAATTATCGTGTACCGCTACATCGGCCACATCAGAAAGTTTAATCGGATCCAGTCCATCAATCCCAAGATCAAGAATGACGAGATCTTGCAGTTTCTCCACATTCTGTAATTTATCACCCACACGCACAAGATAGTCGGTTCCTTCTTCTGTGACATACCCTGCCGGCATGGAGAAGTTTTCTGCAGTGAGAATTCCTTTCACCATATCGGAAGTCAGGATGTTATTGAGATTGGTCTTATCAAGAGCCTGCTCCTTGGCATCTTCCAACTGTTCTTTGCCGGAGTCCAGCTGTTTCTGTGCTTCCTCCATCTGCACCGTACCGGAATCAATCTTTGCGCTCGCAACGCTCATCTCTATCGATGCAAGAATCTGTTGTGTATTCAGTTCTTCAATTCCTGTGTCGATCTGTGCCTGACCGGAAGCCATCTGTTCCTGTGCCGCCTCTAATTTTGCTTTTCCGGCATCCAACTGTTCCTGCCCTGTTTTCAACTGTTCTTTCGCAGCATCAATCTGAGCGAGACCTTTTTCCACCTCTTCCATCTGACCTTCCACCGCCGCAAGGGCAGTCTCGGCATCCGGTGCCTCAAAGGCCCCTAAAAGAGTATTCAAAGTTTCCTGCGTCTCCTGAATCTTGGTATCAAGCTCCGCAATTCCCTGTGTAATCGCCTCCTGGCTTTGCTCCATCTGAGTCAGCTGCTCTTGCAGTTGTAGATTCATCTGCTCTTTCATCTCATCACTCAGTTCCGGATTGTCCTGATTATTCTGCAAGGTCTCCTGAATCTGAGCGATTCCAGCCTGGATCTGTGCAAGCTGTCCCTCCAGCTCTGCCTTCTTTTCCTGCATCGTGGAAATTGCCGTTGGAAGCTGCTCCAGGGCAGATTTGCTCTGCTGCAATTTTTCCAGCCCGCTTTTTGCCTCTGTTTCTTTTTCTTCTAATTCCTTTTTTCCTTCATCAAGTTCTTTCTGCTTCTCATCCAGAGTTTTCAGATTTTCTTCAATCTCCTGTTTTCCTTCCAGAAGCTGCACCTGCCCCTGATTCAGTTTGGAAGCTCCCTGACCGATCTGTGCAGCAGCTTCTTCTTTCCCACTCTCAAGCTGTGCCTTTCCGTCTTCCAGCTCTTGTTTTCCATCATCCAGTTTCTGCTGTGCCTCTTTTAAATCCTGCTCTTTTTCCTCAAAAGTACCAAGCAGCGCATCTTTTACTTTCTGATTAGCCTTGTCCAGTTTTTCCTGCTGAATCAGCACATCGACATTTTCTGTAATACTTCCAGTGGTCGATACACTGGCAACTCCGGCAATACTCTCAATTTCCGGCTCAATCTCATTGGTCACGTAGTCGGTAACTTCGGTATTCTTCATATCTTTGACTTCCACCGCAGCCACCATAACAGGCATCATATCCGGATTCATTTTGATGATAACCGGTTTTCCAACAGAATCATCCCAGTAGGAACTAATCTGATCCAGATTTTCTCTCATTTCTATGGTTGCAGAATCCATATTTGAAGTCTCAGCAAACTCTAAAATAACAAGAGACATATTTTCTCTGGATACAGAGCTTACATTTTTAATATTGCTGACTGTCGCCATGGACTGCTCCACCGGCTTGGTTACAACCGTTTCTACTGTTTCCGGATTCGCACCCGGATATGTAGTCATAACAACAGCATACGGCAGATTCATGCTGGGCAGAAGATCTGTATTCATCTTCGTAAAAGATACCACACCCAGAATAATCACCAGTACAACCGCCACTACGACCGTATATGGTTTTTTTACACTATAACGCGATAACATTTTTCCTCCTTGCTGTCATTTTTGTTTGTCATATATTCCGACCGACTGGTCGGTTTTCTGATAAAATTATACGACGCACATCCAGGATTGTCAATCTAATCCTCCCCTCTCTTTTCTAAAATTCCGGGTTGCTGCTCAAACAAAAATTGATAGAAGCTTCTACAATTTTCAAAAAAGTCTTGACAACAAGAACAGTTTTTGATAGAATTTCCAACGATGACTGATTTATGTCATTGAAATGCTGATGTGGCTCAGAGGTAGAGCACTTCCTTGGTAAGGAAGGGGTCACGGGTTCAATTCCCGTCATCAGCTTTTTTTTATGCTTACTATTTGTTTTTACTCTTACTAAGTCATGAACCACCAGTTCAACTGGTGGTTTGATTTTGGCCCTATAAGGGCCGATTACTTGCGCGCCTAAAAGGCGGGCGTCTCAAGCACTTATACCAACATGCCTCTAAAAGAGGCTACTTTCTGGTATCTTCTCTC
>JALFVM010000189.1 GCA_022787145.1 Lachnospiraceae bacterium
TTTTTTTCAGATACTCATGTCTTTTTCTATTTTTTCAGTATACCTTCCATATATTTACTGCGAGGCAACAGACTCGTCTTCTTTTATAAAACCTGACAGAATTCCATTTCCTCTCCGGTCGGGCTTGCAATCTTAAAATATTTCACACCATTTTTCCAGAATGTAGGAATTCCTTCGATTCCATCTGTTGTGATGCGATAGCCCTGCTCCACGCAGAATTTATAGTCAGCCTCAATATCCTGAGAATCAAACGCATAATGGTCAATTTTTCCTGCTGCTGCCTCCGGAATCGGCTCATGCGGCTGGAACATTTCCACAATCACATCCTGGTTCTTCATAAATATTGCATGTACACCGTCCGGTGTGTGGAAATCGCCGATTACCTCAAATCCCAACACATCTACATACCATTTTGCATCTGCGTCGATGTTATTCGTTGCAATCCCAATGTGTCCATGTTTTCTGTTTTTAATCATTTTTCATTTCCTCCTTGATCGCTTTCTTTAACTGCTCCTCCTGTTTCCGATAAAGAAGTGCTTCACTGTAACAAAAATAAGAGTCACAGCCATGTTCTCCTACAAATTTCATCACACTCTCGTTTCTGGAAAGACCCGAGACGAACAATACCATCTCCTGATCATCCCCGAAACAGTCTTTCACAAAGGAAAACGCACGCTCCAGTTCTTCCTTTAAAGATGCAACTCTGCTCTTTCGCTCTTTTACTTCTTTTGCAAACAATTGTCTCACTCTTTCAAAACACTGACCGTTGTCTGAGAGATGTTCTTTTTTCAGAATCAGTTCATATTCTTTCAGTCTTGCCAGAATCCACCGTTCTTCCTCGATTTCCTTTTTACTGGCTATCTCGTTTTCGATTTTTACCTTTAGGCCATCCTCACGGAACGAAATATACGATGCCATTCCCTGTGCACCGCCCTTTTTCTCCATAGAATCTTTGACATACTTCAATGCCGTATGAAGCTGATACAGATGGCTATCCGTCCGCTCCTGTTTCTCCATGCGCTGTGCCAGACAGGCAAGTACAAGTCCCACTACGGTAAAACGTTCTTCAAAGGAAGACTCCGATGCCATCGCAACACGTTTTTCATACTCACCGCTATCGATGCTTCCCTCCACGATTTCAGGAATCGCATAATCTTCTCCATACTTACAATATAACTGATAATAGGCAGCAAAATCATCTGCCACTTCTTCTTTTTGCAGAAACTGCTGTACCAGTTCCTTCGTCACAGGGATATCGAGAGCCTCATAGCTTTTGATTAACTCCGAGAGATCTTCCCAGCCTCTTGCCGTCACAAAAAATTTGCCGTCCACCGTATTTTCCACAAGATAAAAACGATCCTTTTTGATATTCAGATAAGAGAGAATCGCTCCGTGTACCCCATGCGCCCAGGCATATTCCATCCACACATCCACATCTACCTCAATGCCAATTTTACGGACACGGTCCAATGTCACAATATCAAATTCCCGCACAGATTTATTGTACTCCGGTGGATTTCCCGCAGCCACAATCATCCATCCGTCCGGAACTTTGTGACTTCCGAACATTTTATTTTGCAGGAACTGCAGCATCGTCGGTGCAAGCGTCTCCGACACACAGTTAATCTCGTCAATAAAAAGAATGCCTTCTTTTTTTCCCGTCTTCTCCATATACTCATAGACAGACGCAATAATCTCACTGAGTGTATACTCCGTCACAATGCGCTCTGTGCCCTGATACGTCCTCGTCTCAATATGAGGAAGTCCAATGGCACTCTGCCTTGTATGGTGCGTAATCGTATAGGAGACCAGTCCCACCCGGCTTTCTCTCGCCGCCTGCTCCATAATCGCAGTCTTTCCGATTCCCGGCGGGCCCATCAGAAGAATCGGTCTTTGCCGAACCAGAGGGTAAAGATAATTTCCGGCTTCATCTTTCCTGTGATACGCGCGCAGTGTATTGCAGATCTCCTGTTTTGCTTCTTTGACATTCATCTCGTTTTCTCCTGTATCTTCTCTTTTCAAACATATCTGTTTATCGCAGTTCACCTGCCAAACAGCTGTCTTCAGACATCATTTCAAACATCCAGTGTGCTAAGGAATTAACAGCTTTGTCGCCCAGTGTGGCACCAGATCCATCTTATCTGTTTTCTTCAGAAAAACAAAAGCTGTCTCATAATCTGGTTTTTCCTGCGGATAAAGGCCGTCCCCATCCGTAAAATAAATCAAAGCTTTCAGTCTCTTGATTTCCTTCGCCTTTTTCTGTTCTTCAATATATTGAAACACCGGACAGAAATCGGTGCCGCCACGCCCCTGAATGGTGATTCCTTTGCTGTATTCTTTCCATTCCTCTTCCGAATGAATGATTGCAACATCCTGAATAAAGCTGTCACACTGAATGATGTAAACCTTCATCTTACGAAAAAAATTCTCACGCTGACTGAGGATTTCATACGTCTCAGCCAGAAACTGCTGTACCACTTCCTTAGAGCAGGAACTGGACGTATCAATCGCAATCACCAGTTCTTCCAGACGATTCACTTCTTTGTATTCCAGAGGCTCAATCAGAGGCATATTTCCGTAATGCTCCATTCCATAGCAATAAAAGACATAATCAAAGCTTTCTGTATCGAGCTCCACCTCTTCTCTCGGCACAGAGAACTGCTTCAAAAATCGCCGATAATCGTAACGGCTTTTCGGAATCTCATCAACAGCCTCCTGATCCGTTCCTTTTCGTGTACCTCTCCGGCGGCTCTGCACATTCTTATTTCTTCCTGTATAGGACAACACTTTTTCCCATTTTTTCCGCAGTCCGGCTCTATGTTCCTCCTGCGTCACTGCATCCCAGAGACTGTGATCATCAAACAGAAAGGCGGCTTCCAGTTCTTCTTGAGTAAAAGAAAAAGCGTTCGTCTCCAGCATTTTATAAATCTCCTGCGCGGCCAGACTCCGGTCACCGAGAATTCGAAACACCTGCTCTCTTACCGGATTTTCCGGTAAACAAAGAGCTGACAAATGCTCTTTTTCTATAATCTGCTCCACTGCAATGTCGCAGGCCAGATTCCATTTTTGTCTGTCCAGATCTTTTTCCAAAAAAAGATGCAGATAAAGGCAATGAAGAAGCATATGCAGATACCCCCTCCGCACAGACGAAGCATTCTGCACATACTGTTTCATCAAAAATGATACATTGTAATAAAAGAAATTCCCGTCTGTTCCCATCGCATAAACCTGCGGATCTGCCTCATAGGAAACGCTGGCAAACGCACCATCCAGATAAGGGAAATAACTGTACAGCTCATTGCGGCAATTCGCCAAAATCTGCTGACACAACTGTGTGCGGTACTGTGTCTGATTACAATTCAAATTCCTGTTCTTCATATCCATATTTTTCATTTTTCAAGTGAAGAAGCCACACAAGCGAAGCCGTCTTTGAGCGCTCGCGTGCCATTTTAATAAACCCCTCCAGCTGTTCTTTGCCAAACCATCCAAATTTCTCCAGTATCTCTATTTTTTCCACAGCCTCTTCTTCGATAAGCTGTTCCACCGCCGGACGAATCCGTCGTTTCAGATAAGCCCCATAAGCCTCCTTTTGGCGGTCATTCACACCAATCTCTCTGAAAAATCCGTCTAATGCTGCCGCCAGCTTCTTCGGCTGCTGCTTTGTCTCGGAAAAGATTTGAAACAACTCCTCACCAGAATACAAAATCGCACCCCCCTATCCTACTGTGATTTTTGCGCTTTCTATCTGTAAATTATTATTATTCATAAAAAATTCTTTATCTTTATAATAAATGATCAATCTGTTCCGGCAGATTGTCACACACATGCCTCTGGAAAATTCTTCGAATACGTACTCTTTAAAATTCTGGAATTCCTGTTCATCATCCAGAAAAGAATTGCGAAAATAAGGTGTATCCACATCCAGGACCGTCGAATATATTTTAATCTCTTTCAACTCCAAATGGAGTGTCTGCAGACCAACCGCTGCGCTCTGTACATCTCCTATGATAATATCTCCATCCTGTGCATACATTGTATACGTGTTATTATCAAGATACGCTTCCATAACTCTCCCCTATACTTTAATTACTATGACGGCAGTCTGCTCCTGCCTTACTGTTTAGTATATCATACTTACTTTTGTGTTTATAGTTTTTCTGTTAAATTCTTCTTCTATCTTTTTTCGTTTTTCCTATATTTTCGTAACATTTTTTTAATATTTTTCTTGATTATTACAAAATTATTTGCTAATATGGGACTCGGGAGGTTTTTAAGGAAATGAAAAGAATGGTAAAAAGAAAAAATAATAAAAAGAAACTGTTTTTGTTACTGACATCACTTCTACTTTTATTTGGATGCTGTGCTACCGTACAGGCAGCTCCTTCTGGAAAACCAAAAATCACAAAAGTTCTGACTACAACTACAAATTCTCAACGCATTCACTGGACAAAAGTAAACGGTGCTACCGGATACATCGTCGCATATAAAACACCTGGTTCAAAATACATCAAAGCAGCTACCGTTACAGGCGGAAGCAAAACATATGCATATGCTACAAATCGTCTTCCAAATTCCACTTACACATATCGTGTAAAACCAATCGGCGGAAAATGGTCTGGAGCATACACAACAACTTTAAACAAAGAAATCGCTGTATATGGCCGCGAAGTTCCATATGAAGCTTACGGTCGTTTCTATACATCTGCCTCTGCGGCAAAAGCGCATCTGACGACAATTACCGTAAAAACATGGGACTTTGTAAATGGAAAAAGCGGTGCCATGTATACAAGAAGCTGGAGTCTGACGATACACAAAAATCTGGCAACCACAGTAAAGAAAATTTTCAATGAATTATATAAAATCAAGTTTCCAATCCACGAATTAGGCGGATGGAGATGGGAAAGCAGCCGTTCTGAGCACAGAGACGGTACTGCCATCGACATCAACTGGACAGAAAATCCTTATGTTGTAAACGGAAAAATTCTGGTAGGTTCCTACTATCGCCCGGGCAAAGATCCTTATTCCATTCCGACCAACGGAAAGGTTGTAAAAATCTTTGAAAAATACGGATTTTCTCAGGGATTATGGAGAAACAGCCAGGATTACATGCATTTTTCCTACTTCGGAACCTGATAAGATAAAATAAAAAACTCATAAGAGTCAGTTTTTCCTGATTCCTATGAGTTTTCTTTTGTCCTTATTTCTCGTATGCTTTCACGATCTCAGCCATGTACATCGTATGATAGTCCTTATTTGGATACCATTTCTCAATCTCTTCCGTTCCGATGAAGCATTCCTCTTTCATCTCCTGTGCATACAGTTTTTTGCACACCAGAACGAGTTTTGCCTCCTCAAAAGTCGGCTGTCCGTCGATTTCTGTCACGTGAAGATCGGTCTTGTCAATCTTATCCGGCTCATCTTTACCGGAAACACTTCCCAGATAACCCAGTGCTTTTTTGTGCTCACCGCCAAAGAAGCTGAGTGTGAAATATTCACCATTGTCCACAAAAGTCTTTGTATAACGCTGCGGACGGATGTATGCTGTAGCAACAGTCTTTCCCCACATAATGCCTACTCCTCCCCAGGAAGCAGTCATCGTATTTACCTGGTCATCTTTTTTTGCAGTAACCAGCATCCACTCATCACCGATCATCACAAATGGATTTTTCTGCAGTTCTTTTACATTGATTTCCTGAAAACTCATGTTCAATCCTCCTTGCAAAAGACTGCTGCAAAAAGCTGCAGCAGTCGTATCATTCTTACTATCTTATTATTGTATGCTTACTGTCTTACTTTGATGTGTACTTCACGAAGCTGCATTTCTGTCACTTCATTCGGAGCACCGCACATCAGATCCTGTGCATTTCCGTTCATCGGGAATGGAATGACCTCACGGATGTTTTCCTCATTGCGAAGCAGCATAATCATACGGTCTACACCAGGAGCCATTCCTGCGTGAGGCGGAGCACCATACTGGAATGCATTGTACAGGGCACCAAATTTGTTCTGAAGGTCTTCCTCTGTATATCCGGCAATCTCAAAGGCTTTTACCATGATCTCCATATCGTGGTTACGAACTGCACCGGAGGACAGCTCTACACCGTTGCAGACAATGTCATACTGGTAAGCCAGAATGTCTTCCGGTTTCTTCGTATTCAGTGCCTCTAAGCCACCCTGCGGCATAGAGAATGGATTGTGTGTAAAGATGTATTTCTTCTCCTCCTTGTCGTACTCATACATCGGGAAGTCATTGACAAAGCAGAAACGGTATGCATTTTTCTCATACAGATCCAAACGTTTGCCCAGCTCATTACGAAGCTGACCTGCATATAAAGCAGCATGCTCCTCTTTATCTGCGATGAAGAAGATAGTATCTCCCACTTCCAGACCGGCAATCTGGGCGATTTCACCCTTCATTTCTTCCGGAATGAACTTGTCGATTGGTCCCTTGTAGGACATATCCTCTTTTACTTCCAGATAACCAAGTCCGCCCATACCGATGGACTGTGCAAATTTCAGGAGTTTCTCATGGAAACCTTTGGACATATTTGCATGAACCTTGATGGCACGTACGGTCTTTCCGTGGAATGGCTTAAAGGTACATCTCTGGAAGAAATCTGTCACGTCTACAATACGAAGCGGGTTTCTCAGGTCCGGTTTGTCGGAACCAAACTCCAGCATTGCCTGTTTGTAGCTGATAACCGGATATGGAGCAGCCGTTACAGCAGCACCTTCCGGAGCAAATTTCTCAAAGGTAGCCGTCAGCACTTCCTCGCCTGCACGGAAGACGTCTTCCTGTGTCGCAAAGCTCATCTCAAAGTCAAGCTGATAGAACTCACCCGGAGAGCGGTCTGCACGTGCATCCTCATCACGGAAGCATGGTGCAATCTGGAAATATTTGTCGAATCCAGATACCATCAGAAGCTGTTTGTACTGCTGCGGAGCCTGTGGCAGCGCATAAAACTTGCCTTTGTATTTTCTGGAAGGTACGATATAATCTCTTGCGCCCTCCGGAGAAGAAGCACAAAGAATCGGAGTCTGAATCTCCAAAAATCCCATCTCTGTCATTTTCTGTCTCAGAAAGCTGATGACATTGGAACGGAAAATCATGTTGTCGCGTACTTTTGTGTTACGAAGATCCAGATATCTGTATTTCAGACGCAGATCCTCACGAATTTCTTTGGAAGTTGTAATGTCAAAAGGAAGTGTCTTGTAGACTTTTCCCAAAATATCTACGGAATGTGCTTCCAGCTCGATGGTTCCTGTCGGAATCTTCGGGTTATAGGTCTCCTCATCACGATGCTGAATCACACCCTCGATGGAAATACAGTCTTCTTTGTTGATGCCGTCCAGAAGGCTTGTGTCACGCATAACTACCTGAAGGATGCCGTACATATCTCTCAGGTCGATGAAAGATACACCACCGTGGTCACGGATGTTTTCTACCCATCCGGCTACACGAATCTCAGCATCCACATCTGCTTCACTGATCTGGTTCAGTGTTCTGTTGCGGTAAATGTTTGATGTGTTCATAATTTCCTCCTTATTTTTTCTCTGATTATCATTCCTGGGATACAGTTTTTATAAAATAAAAAAACTGTTCATCCCAAACTTTTGTTCAGGACGAACAGTACATATGTCCGCGGTACCACCTGAATTACTGCATACGCAGTCACTCATTGCAGTTGTCGCACTGCCTGCGGCGCACCTACTGATATTCTTCCCTATAAAGAATACGTTCAGATTGCGGCTGCTGAAGTGTTATTCACGCAAATTCACTTTATGAAGCTTGCACCATCCTCCACTCGCTGAAAACGATAATCTGCGCTACTTGTCTTCGTCATCGCCTTTGGACAGAATTATATAATATTCAAAAATTGTTGTCAACGCATTTTCTCAATTTCAATCACGGTCAAAGCTCCATTTTTCATCTGAAACTTCACATTCATGCCGGCATACTCCATGCCATAGACGCGATTTGGATCGTCCTGATACGCCGGCCGCGGATCCTGACCAAGCATATCACGAAGTACCTGCCGTTTGTCCTGCGGAACTTTTTCCAGAAGTTCCTGTGGAATATCCACATCCACACAGTATCCGACAAACCTATCGGAAAAACCGCCAAGCGCATCGGGATGGCTGTCCGCATTTGGCTGATACGGCTTGATGTCATAAATCGGCGTTCCGCTCATCATATCAGCACCTATCACATACAGCACCACGCCTTCCTTCTGCGTCTTCTCGATTCTGTCCAGTCTGACACAGGACAGTCCGATTGGATTGGGACGAAACGGAGAGCGGCTGGCAAATACGCCCACACGTTTGTTTCCTCCGAGTCTCGGCGGACGCACCGTCGGCGACCACTCATGGCGGTCAAACAATTCCGAAAATCCCCAGATCAGCCACAGATGTGAAAATGCCTCCAGGCAATTCACGATCCCTTCTTTTCGGTATTCCGGCTCAAACACAATTTTGCTCACATTCTGCACCAGACCGCTCTGACGCGGTACACCGAATTTGGCAGAATAATCATTATAAATATGGGCAATTACTTTCAGAGTTATCTCTTCCATACAATTCCTCTCTTTCCGCTACAGCATACTAAATATCTCATCGATCACCCGGTCATACACCACCAGCTTCTCTGATTTTTTTATCTTTTTTAACGCTTTTTTCTGATTGTCCTCCGGTAGCATATGGATAAAATAACTCCAGAATTCTTTCATTTTAAACAGCGTATTTCTGTCTCCCGAACAAATTTCCTGATAGCCTTCATAAATTTCTCTATGAAACTTACAAAGTACCTCCTTCGAGGGAAGCCTTTCCTCCTCAACTTCATCCACAAGTGCCGGATTCGCAAGAATGCCTCGCCCAAGCATCACGCAGCCCACCTGCGGGAAAGCATCTGAAAATCTGGAAATATCCTCCCTCGTAAACAGATCTCCATTGTAACACAGAGAATTTTTACTTTTCTGCACGGCCAGTGCAAACATCTCCATATTCGGTGTATTTTTGTAATAATCCTTCTGGACTCTCGGATGTACAATCAGTTCCTCCAGCGGATACCGGTTATAAATTTCCAGAAGCTCCTCAAACTCAACCGGAAATTCCATCCCGAGTCTCGTCTTAACAGAAATCTTTATATCCAGTCCCTCAAACACCTCTTCCAGGAATTGATTCAAAACTTTTGGCTCCTGCAAAAATCCAGCCCCCCGCCGCTTGGAAACAACGGTCTTTGAAGGACAGCCAAGATTCAGATTCACTTCCTCATATCCCATCTGCTGCAGTGCTTTGGCCGTCCGGATAAAATCCTCACTGTTGTTTGTCAGAATCTGCGGTACGACACACTTTCCGCTGTTGTGCTCCGGATCAAGTTCCTTGCGCTCCCGCGCATCAAAGTCTTTCAAAATATGCGGCACGATAAACGGTGTGAAATACTTATCCATCGGGTGAAAATAATGATGGTATGCATTCCGAAAAACAAATGTTGTAAGCCCCTCCATCGGGGCAAGATAATACTTCATAACAATCTCCAATTATATAAAATAATCAATACAAGCCTTCATAAAATTTTCTTTATCGTGACAACTTCTCCCTGGTCTGAATCCATAGCTATAGTCACTGAATAATTCAAAGGGGACTGTTTATTTTCCGACTGCCCCTTTTGGTTATGTATCACTATCACTAAGACTCTTTCATTTTCCTGGTGGACAATACCGGAATGGACACCCCCACAATCACAATTGCCACTCCAAAAATCTGCGGCCATTCCAACGTATCATGGAGAATCAAAACACTGAGTACCGTTCCGACTACCGGCTCCAGTGTCGCTGTAATGCTGGCCATTCCTCCGTCAATTCCCATGTTTAATCCCTTTAAATAAAAGGTATAGGGGAGGACGGTTCCCAAAAGGGCAAGTGCCAGATAAAGAGGCCACAACCCGGATACAGGAATCTGAATCGACCATACCGGTTTCAATATCAAAAACAGAGGAATGACAAAGAGCGTCATCAATCCGGCATTCATCTGTCCATCGTGAAGCTGATTTGCCTTTCTTCCCATGACGGTTGTCATGGAATAGCTGATTCCCGATAAAATGCCAAAACACAGACCTTTCCCGTTTGCTGAAACAGAAGCCAGGTCATATCCCCGTACCACGAGAAGGCTTCCCAGAAAGGTACAGCATAAAGCTGCAAACTTTGCTTTCGTGATCGGTTCTTTATAAAGAATTCTGCTGAAAATGATGACAAAAGCAGGTCCTGTATAGAGAAGAATGGCCGCCATCGCCGTGCTGAGCTGCTCAATCGCCATCATATAAAAGATAAAAGTTCCACCGCCTGACACAATTCCATACATCAGGTAAAAAGGCAGTTCCCGAGCCTTTAACGTCTTTAAGCTTCCATTTGCAAGCATCCAGACAAAAAACACAGCCGCAGCCAGATAACAGCGCATCGCTGCCGAAGTCATGGCGTCGCTTCCCAGCTGATAGCTGAAATTACTGAAAATAGGGAGTGTTCCCCACAAAGAAGCCCCCATCATAACCAGAAGGAAGCCTTTATATTTTTGATTACTGCTTGTTTTCTTACGTTGATTCATATCTTTTTCTCACAAAAATTTCCATATAGATTCTCGCACAAATTTCCATGCCAATTTCTACACAAAAAGACCTCCAAACTGAATCTCCAGTTCAGAGGTCTGACATTTTTAAAAATTATACTAACTCAAGAACAACTTCCATTGCAGCATCGCCTTTACGAGGTCCGATTTTGATGATTCTTGTGTAACCACCGTTACGGTCAACGTATTTTGGAGCGATTTCGTTAAAGAGTTTATCTGTCATGTTGATCTCTTTTGTGTTTTTCTTCTTTCCAGCAGCTTTAGTAGGAACTTCTTTTACAGGGTAAAGAACTTTGTTCATCTGTCTTCTTGCATGAAGTCTGGAAGGCATATCTTTCTTGATTTCTTTCTGAACTTCATCGTATACAGTAACTTTCTTACCGTCAACAACTTCTTTTACTCTCTTGCCTTCAGCATCTTTGCGAGCAACTTTAGCTGTAACAGTAACAGTCTCAAAGTTGTCTTTCTCGCGAACTGCCATAGCGATCAAACCTTCTGCAATTTTGCGAACTTCTTTTGCTTTTGTCTCAGTTGTAACGATTTTTCCATGATATAACAGGTTTGTTACCTGGTTTCTCAGCAGAGCTTTTCTCTGATCAGATGTTCTACCTAATTTTCTATATTTCGCCATTTTAAAAATCCTCCATCTGTGGGAACAGCACTCGTGCTCTTACGGTCTTACCGGGCACTGCCTAGCGGTCCACTATATTCTTATTCTTCGGTCGGCTGTAACTGCAGACCAAGTTCTTTCAGTTTCGCAAGAACTTCTTCCAGTGATTTACGTCCGAGGTTACGAACTTTCATCATGTCGTCGGAAGTTCTGTTACATAATTCTTCAACGGTATTGATACCAGCTCTCTTGAGGCAGTTGTAAGAACGAACAGATAATTCCAGCTCGTCAATGCTCATCTCAAGAACTTTCTCTTTCTCGTTGTCTTCTTTCTCAATCATAACTTCGGCTGTCTTCGCATTCTCAGACAGGTCGATGAACAGGCTTAAGTGCTCACTTAATACCTTTGCAGCCAGGCTGACTGCCTCATCCGGATCCAATGTACCATTGGTCCAAACATCCAAAGTTAATTTATCAAAGTCTGTAATCTGACCTACACGAGTATTCTGAACTGTGAGGTTTACGCGCTCTACCGGTGTGTAGATAGAGTCAACTGCGATTACGCCAATCGGCATATCCTCTGTTTTCGCTTTATCTGCACCGATGTACCCACGACCTTTTGTAATGGTCAGTTCCATGCTGAGGTGGCAGTCGCTTCCGCCGTTCAGTGTGGCAATGACCTGATCTGGATTCATGATTTCAATATCCTGATCTGCCTGGATATCAGCTGCTGTTACCACACCTTTGCCTTCGCACTCGATGTAAGCAACTTTTGGCTCATTGTCCAAACTTGTATTTTTGATGGCCAGACTCTTCAAATTCATGATAATCTCTGTTACATCTTCCTTCACTCCCGGAATGGAACTGAATTCATGCAACACACCGTCAATCTTTACCTGGCTGACTGCAGCACCCGGCAGAGAGGACAGCATAATTCTTCTAAGAGAGTTACCTAATGTAGTGCCATAGCCTCTTTCCAGAGGTTCTACAACGAATCTACCATATTTCTTATCTTCGGAAATTTCCGTAATCTCAATTTTAGGTTTATTAAAATCAAACATTCAGGCTCCTCCTTTTTTCATCGAATCTCATTCATGTTCACATAAGGAAGCTCGATTCACTAAATTCGACTTTCCTTACAGTCGGTCTCATTAAGTTCCTTCGAGCAAAACTCGCACTAAGCTCAAGCGGCGCTTCTCAGCTTGCTTTCGCCAAGTGCTCTGTTTTTATTTAGAATACAACTCGACGATGAGCATCTCGTTAACCGGAACATCAATCACATCACGGCTTGGGAGCTCTTTTACGGTTCCTTTTAATGCTTCCTGATCAACATCCAGCCATTCCGGAACAACTCTTCCAGCTGTTACTTCCAGAATACCTTTGTATCTCTCAGAACCTTTTTTGTTCTCTTTGATTTCGATTACATCACCAGCACTTACTAAGTAAGATGGGATATTAACCTGTTTTCCGTTAACCAGTACATGTTTGTGGTCAACAATCTGTCTTGCTTCTTTTCTTGTTCTTGCAAATCCAAGACGGAATACTACGTTGTCAAGACGACTCTCAAGCATAGTCATCAGGTTCTCACCTGTCATACCAGCCATTTTATCAGCTTTCTTGTAGTAGTTTCTGAAAGGTTTCTCCAGAACTCCGTAGATGAATTTTGCTTTCTGTTTTTCTCTTAACTGAAGACCGTACTCAGACATTTTTCTGTTGGCACGTCTTAACTGTCTTGTTGATTTTTTATCAATTCCCAAATATACAGGATCTAAATCCAAAGATCTGCATCTTTTCAGAACAGGCACTCTATTTACTGCCATTTCGCACTATACCTCCTAATTGTATCCGTTAACTGTAAACTATCAAAATCTAAATCCAATAATTGTAATTAGACTCTTCTGCGTTTTGGTGGGCGGCATCCATTATGTGGTACCGGAGTTACGTCTCTGATGCTTGTTACATTTAAGCCACAAGCCTGAAGCGCACGGATTGCTGCCTCTCTACCTGAACCTGGTCCCTTAACAAATACGTCTACAGTTTTCAAACCATGTACTAATGCTGCTTTTGTAGCTGTCTCAGCTGCCATCTGAGCTGCATAAGGGGTAGATTTCTTTGAACCTCTAAATCCAAGACCACCAGCACTTGCCCAAGAAAGAGCATTTCCTTCAGTATCTGTAAGAGTTACAATTGTGTTATTGAAAGATGACTGAATGTGTGCCTGTCCGCGTTCAACGTTTTTCTTGACACGACGTTTACCTGTCGTTTTCTTTGTCACTTTTGCCATTTTAAAACTAACCTACACTTTCCTTTAAATCGAATTATCTGTTTCTATTTATTATTTCTTCTTGTTTGCTACTGTTCTCTTAGGACCTTTTCTTGTTCTTGCGTTCGTCTTAGTCTTCTGACCACGAACAGGAAGTCCTTTTCTATGACGGATTCCGCGATAGCATCCGATTTCCTGAAGTCTCTTGATGTTCAGAGCGATTTCTCTACGAAGATCACCTTCTACAACATAACCTGCATCCATTACTTCACGAATTTTATCTACTTCTTCATTTGTCAAATCTCTGCAGCGTGTATCAGGATTAACTCCTGCCTCTGCAAGAATTTTAGCAGCGCTTGTTCTTCCAATACCATAAATGTATGTCAGACCAATCTCTACACGTTTGTCTCTTGGTAAGTCTACACCAGCTAAACGAGCCATGTAATTTTTCCTCCATTTTCTACATTCAGCATCCTGATAATCTGCGTCACGTACTTGTGTACGGTGAAATGGGACGAGTCTCATCATTCTGCCTTTTCATTAATAGTTTCCTAATTGGGGTGTTTGTTTGCACCCAGCTGCCTGTTTTCGCAGCCTTTCCGATTTTGCTCGGTATTAGGCGGATTTATTTGGTATGTTTATTTTAACAGCCGAACAACACCGCCTGGTGGTTCGCACTGCAGCCGCACAAAATTACACAAACGGATGCCTGTTATCTATATACATTGTTTTCTGATTTACATTGTCAATAGAGTTTCCCGGCATGCCTGGGTCATATGAAATGACGGTTACATTAACCCTGGCGTTGTTTGTGTTTAGGATTTTCACAGATTACTCTGATGCTTCCTTTTCTTCTAATAACCTTGCATTTTTCGCAAATCGGTTTTACAGATGATCTTACTTTCACGGGAAATCCTCCTTCCGTAATTCTGCTAATCTGTAGTTTCCGGACGCACGTATCTCAGCCACACAAGCGTCCGCATAATATAATAGCATTACCTGCCAGGATTTGCAAGCATTTTTTTCTATATTTTCTTTTATTTTTTTCTTATCTTTTACTATAGAAGAAAAAAAACAGAGATACAGCCACAGCCATATCCCTGTTTCCTTTTTCATCGACTTTATTTGTCTCGCCAGATAATTCTTCCCTTACTTAAATCGTATGGTGATAATTCAATCGTTACTTTATCGCCTGGAAGAATACGAATGAAATTCATGCGAAGTTTGCCGCTGATGTGGGCAAGAACTACATGTTTGTTCTCTAATTCTACTTTAAACATCGCATTCGGAAGTTTTTCGAGTACGGTGCCTTCTACTTCGATTACATCTGCTTTTGACATAGTCTCCTCCTTCTACCTATTATTTTGTCAGAGTTAAGAGTTCTGGTTCACCTTCTGTTATGAGAACAGTATTCTCATAATGAGCAGATAACATTCCATCTTCTGTAACTACGGTCCAGTCATCGTCGAGCCAGCATACATCTGCACGTCCCATATTGATCATGGGCTCAATCGCAAGTGTCATACCAGGCTGCAGGCGAATTCCTCTGCGTCTCTGTGCAAAGTTCGGAATCTGTGGATCCTCATGAAGACTGGTTCCGATTCCATGTCCCACAAGGTCTCTGACCACGCCATAACCAAACTTTTCAGCATAAGCACCGATTGCTGCGGAAATCTCATGAAGATGATGTCCTGCTTTTGCATACTTGATTCCCTCAAAAAAGCTCTCTCTTGTCACATCAATCAGCTTCTGTGCCTCTTTGGAAATTTCTCCCACACCGTAGGTGCGGGCAGCATCGGAATGGTAGCCCTCGTAGATCAGACCTGCATCCAGACTGATGATATCGCCTTCCTGAAGAATTCTTTCTTTGGAAGGAATTCCATGAACGACCTCATCGTTGATGCTTGTGCAGAAAGAAGCCGGAAAACCATTGTAATTCAGGAAATTCGGAATACATCCCAGATCGCGGATGATCTTCTCTCCCTCATGATCGATTTCCCATGTACTTACGCCAGGACGAATCATTTTCGCAAGTTCATTGTGCACCTGCTCAAGAAGATGTCCTGCTTTTCTCATTTTTTCAATTTCTCTTGGTGATTTAACAGATACTGACATAATTGCCTCCAGCTTATTATCCTAAGATTGAGACGATATCAGCAAAAACCTCTTCCATATCTTTGGTACCGTCTACTTCTTTTAATACGTTCTGGTTCTCATAGTAGTCGATCAGCGGCTGTGTCTGCTGATGATAAACGCCAAGACGTTTCTGAACTGTCTCAGGTTTGTCATCGTCACGAAGAATCAACTGCTCACCGCACACATCACATACACCTTCAGCCTTTGGTTTCGCATACTGTAAATGATATGTAGCACCGCATTTTACGCAGGCACGTCTTCCAGACATACGGTTGACGATGTTTTCATCCGGCACTTCCACATCAACTGCGTAATCAATTTTCTGACCCATTTTTGCAAGAGCTGCATCCAGGCTTTCTGCCTGCGGAATCGTACGTGGGAATCCATCCAGAACATAGCCGGCTTTTGCATCGTCCTGCTGAATTCTGTCTGCAACAAGGTCTACTACTAATTCATCCGGAACAAGTAATCCCTGATCCATATAAGATTTTGCTTTCACGCCAAGCTCTGTTCCGTTTTTGATGTTCGCACGGAAGATATCTCCCGTGGAAATATGTGGGATGTTGTACTTCTCAGCGATTTTCTTTGCCTGTGTTCCTTTTCCTGCACCAGGTGCTCCTAACATGATAATACGCATAAATGCTACCTCCTCCAAAAAAGTTATTTAATCCACAACAGGGACGCAGCGTCTCGCTAACGTCCCTTGTAAACTAATCATTTAAAAATCCTTTGTAATTGCGAACCAGCATTCTGGATTCAATCTGTTTGATTGTCTCAAGAACAACTCCTACGACGATGATAATGGATGTTCCGCCGAAGGAAACATTTGCTCCAAATACACCGTTGAAGAAGAACGGAATGAATGCTACGATAATCAGTCCGGCTGCTCCGATAAAGATAATATAATTCAAGATTTTAGTCAAGTATTCGGACGTTGGTTTTCCAGGTCTTACACCCGGGATAAATCCGCCCTGTTTCTTCATGTTATCCGCTACTTCCAACGGATTGAATGTAATGGAAGTATAGAAGTACGCGAAGAAAATAACCAGTACGATATAAACCAGAAGACCAATTGTATAAATCGGCTGATCCGGATTGCACCAGTTGTTGGAAGAAAGACCTTTCAAAATTTCTGTTACGATTCCGCCTCCATTTCCCTTACCTGTAAAGGAAGCAATTACGCTTGGGAAGGACATAATGGATGATGCAAAGATAATCGGGATAACACCTCCGGTGTTGACCTTCAGCGGAATATGTGTAGACTGTCCGCCTACCATCTTTCGTCCCTGCATCTTTTTGGAATACTGTACGGGAATTCTTCTCTCTGCACCATTTAAAATGAGTACAAATACAACTACAGCCAACACAACGGCTGCAATAATCAGTGCTGCCAGAGTACCCTTTGCGATTGTTTTGTTTTTGATAAAACTTTCATAAAGAGCAGTAAAATCACTCGGCATTCTGGATACAATATTTACTGTCAGCACGATAGAAATACCATTTCCAACACCGTTCTCCGTGATTCGCTCACCAATCCACATCAGCATAGCGGAACCTGCGGTCAGGCAGGCAACCACAACAACTGCCGCAAATATTTTCTCCAGTACGCTTGCATCTGAACCGGAAGCAAGTACAGGAATCAGTCCCTGACGCCCAAATCCGATTGCCATTGCAATACCTTCCACTAAAGAAAGTGCTACAGTCACATAACGTGTGATAGCAGCAAGTTTCTTTCTACCATCTTCTCCATCACGCTGCATCTCTTCCAGTTTCGGAATCGCAATCGTGAGCAGCTGAATAATGATGGATGAAGTAATATATGGAGTGATATTTAAAGCGAAAATTGAGAACTGTTCAAAAGATCCTCCTGTAAACGCGTCAAAGAAGTTAAAAGCGTCACCAGATTGGCTGGCGAACCACTGCTTAAAGTATTCACTGTCTGTTCCCGGAACGGGAAGCTGTGATCCCAGACGGATCACAACTATCATCATCAGGACAAAGAACAGTCTTTTGCGCAGATCTTTTACACGAAACACATTCTTTACGCTTTCTAACATTAGATCACCTCTACTGTTCCACCTACAGCTTCAATTTTTGCTTTCGCACTTTCACTAAAAGCGTTTACTTTTACAGTAAGCTTTTTCGTAAGCTCACCGTTTCCAAGAATTTTAACGCCGTCATGAGCATTTGTAATCGTACCAGTAGCCAGTAATGTCTCAACTGTTACTTCAGCACCATCTTCAAATCTCTCAAGCTCGCTTACGTTGATAGCTACGATGTCTTTAGAATTTCTGCATTTGAATCCACGTTTCGGGAGTCTGCGGTATAAAGGCATCTGTCCACCTTCGAAGCCTGCTTTCTTTGCTCCGGAACGAGCTAACTGACCTTTGTGACCCTTACCGGCTGTTTTTCCATTACCGGAAGCGTGACCACGACCTCTTCTGAAATTATTGCTGTGCTTAGAACCTTCTGCTGGTCTTAAGTTTGATAACTCCATCTTTGGCACCTCCTTTATCAATAATTAAGATTAAATTTCTTCAACTTTTACTAAATGCTGAATCTGTTTTACCATTCCGCGAACAGAAGCGTTATCTGGCATCTCAACTGTTTTGTTCAGTTTGCGAAGACCCAGAGCAGCTGCTGTCTGTTTATGTTTAGGAATGGCACCGATTGTAGATTTTACTAATGTAATTTTTAATTTCTCTGCCATTTTTCAGTCCTCCTTAACCCAGAATCTCTTCTACAGATTTTCCGCGAAGTTTAGCTACTTCTTCAGGAGTCTTTAACTGACTTAAACCTGCGATTGTAGCAAGAACTACATTCTGTTTATTTCTGGAACCCATACATTTTGTACGGATGTTTTTGATTCCTGCTAACTCGATTACGGCACGGGCAGGACCACCAGCGATTACTCCAGTACCTTCCGGAGCTTTCTTCAGAAGCATTTCTGCACTTCCGAATTTTCCAACGAAGTCATGTGTAATACTTCCGTTCTCATCTCTTGCAACAGTAACTAATTTTTTGATCGCATCTTCTTTTCCTTTACGGATTGCTTCCGGAATTTCAGCTGCTTTTCCCAAACCTGCACCAACATGTCCGTTTCCGTCACCTACAACTACTAAAGCTGTAAATCTCATGTTACGTCCACCTTTGACAACCTTGGTTACACGTTTGATTGATACTACTTTATCTTCTAACTCTAACTGACTAGCATCAATAAGATTACGTCTCATGTGTGATCTTCCCTCCTTGTTAGAAATCTAATCCAGCTTCTCTGGCAGCATCTGCCAGTGCTTTGATTTTTCCGTGATATATAAAGCCGCCTCTATCAAAGACTACTTCCTTAATACCAGCTTCGATTGCTTTTTTGCCGATGACAGTTCCTAATTTTGTAGCTGCAGCTACATCGTTGGTATGCTCAAGACCTTCTTTTACCTCAGCCTGAAGAGTAGAAGCAGATACTAAAGTGTGTCCAACGGTGTCATCGATGATCTGCGCGTACATATGATTGTTGCTTCTGAATACAGCCAAGCGTGGTGCCTGAGCTGTTCCGCTGATGCGATTGCGCATTCTTCTATGCTTTTTCTGGCGAACATCCGCTCTTGATACTTTTTTAATCATTTTCACACTCTCCTTAATTATTTCTTACCAGTCTTACCAACTTTACGTCTGATCACTTCATCAGCATATTTGATACCTTTGCCCTTGTATGGCTCAGGTCTTCTCTTGTCTCTGATCTCAGCAGCGTATTGGCCAACTTTTTCTTTATCAATACCTTCAACGGTAATTGTGTTACCTTCCACTTTTGCTTCCAGGCCTTCTGGATCCTGCATTTCTACCGGATGAGAGTATCCCAGGTTCAGAACTAACTTCTTGCCCTGTTTTGCACATTTGTAACCTACACCGTTTACTTCCAGAACTTTCTTATATCCTTCGCTTACGCCAACAACCATGTTGTTCAGTAAGCTTCTTGTCAATCCGTGTAAGGATTTCATTTTCTTCAGATCATTTGGTCTTGTGACAACAATGTGTCCATCTTCTAATTTAATTTCCATCTCGTGTGGAAGCTCTTTCTCAAGAGTTCCTTTTGGGCCTTTTACGGTCACTACGTTGTTCTCAGCGATTTTTACTTCTACTCCAGCCGGAACAGCGATAGGCAGTCTTCCAATTCGTGACATACCAGATTTCCTCCTTATAACTTAGATTCTCGGAAGGGACGCTTATGTGGTTCCCTTCTGTTTTCAGTTTCCTAGCGGACGGGTTCTTCACTCAACGAAGTTCGCACGTCGCTTTCGCTCGTGCTCTCTAAGGTTCGTGAAGGGCCTCGCACTAAGTTCAATCTGCGCCTTTCGGCTTGATTTCACTAAGTTGCTTTCGGCCTACCAAACGAATGCCAGTACCTCGCCGCCTACCTGCTCTTTACGAGCCTGTTTGTCAGTGATTACACCTTTATTTGTAGAAAGAATAGCGATTCCAAGTCCACCCAGAACTTTTGGAAGCTCATCTTTACCAACATAAACACGCAGACCTGGTTTAGAAATTCTCTTTAAGCCTGTGATGATTTTCTGATTTTTATCTTCACCATATTTTAAAGTGATATGGATTGTTTTAAAACTTCCGTCCTCTACTAAATCGTATTTTGCGATGTAACCCTCGTCCACGAGAATGTTAGCAATAGCAATTTTCATTTTAGAAGCAGGAACATCTACTGTATCATGTTTTGCAGTATTTGCATTACGGATTCTTGTAAGCATATCTGCAATAGGATCGCTCATAGTCATGAATGTTTACCTCCTTGAATTTTACCAGCTGGCTTTTTTAACACCAGGAATTTGTCCTTTATATGCTAACTCACGGAAACAGATTCTGCAGATTCCGTATTTTCTTAAGTATGCATGTGGACGACCACAGATTCTGCAGCGGTTGTACTCTCTAGTAGAGAATTTCTGTTTGCGCTGCTGTTTGATTTTCATTGCTGTTTTAGCCATGAATACTCTACCTCCTAATTATTTAGCGAATGGCATATTGAATAATGTCAATAATTCACGAGCTTCTTCATCAGTCTTAGCAGTAGTTACGAATATAATATCCATACCTCTTACTTTGTCAATTTTGTCATACTCAACTTCCGGGAAGATTAACTGCTCTTTGATACCCAGAGCGTAGTTTCCTCTACCATCAAATGCGTTAGGATTTACACCTCTGAAGTCACGTACTCGTGGCAGTGCCAGATTGATCAGACGATCAGCAAACTCATACATCTTATCTCCGCGGAGTGTAGTTTTGCATCCGATTGCCATACCTTCTCTTAATTTGAAGTTGGCAACAGATTTTTTTGCTTTTGTTTTGATTGCTTTCTGTCCTGTAATCAGCTCCATATCTGCGATTGCAGCGTCCAGAACTTTTGCGTTCTCTTTTGCTTCACCAACACCCATGTTTACAACGATTTTTGCGAGTTTTGGCACTTCCATTACGTTTTTATATCCAAATTTCTTTGTCATGGCATCCATGATCTCGTTCTTGTATAACTCTTCAAGTCTAGTCACTTGTACTTGCCTCCTCTCTCAATTAATCGATAACTTCGCCTGTTGCTTTAGCGAAACGAACTTTTTTGTCTCCATCCATCTTGTAACCAACTCTGGTTGCTTTGCCGTTGTGCAGGTACATTACGTTAGAAACATGAATTGGAGCTTCTTTTGTAATGATTCCACCCTGCTGGTTAGCCATAGAAGGTTTGGAGTGCTTTGTAACCATGTTCACGCCTTCAACTAAAACTGTATTGTTTTTAACATTGACAGCAATTACTTTGCCCTCTTTGTCTTTATCTTTACCAGCGATTACTTTTACAGTGTCGCCTTTTTTAATTTTCATAGCTGACATTATGCACCCTCCTATAATACTTCCGGAGCCAGAGAAACAATCTTCATGAATTTTTTCTCACGCAGCTCTCTTGCTACTGGTCCAAAGATACGAGTTCCTTTTGGAGTCATATCGTCTTTGATAATTACAGCAGCGTTTTCATCGAATCTGATATAAGAACCATCTTTACGACGGGCACCTTTGACAGTACGAACAACAACAGCTTTTACAACGTCACCTTTTTTAACAACGCCGCCTGGTGTTGCATCTTTGACCGTAGCAACGATGATATCACCAATATTTGCATATCTTCTCGTAGAACCACCTAATACACGGATACAAAGGATTTCTTTTGCACCAGTATTGTCAGCGACTCTAAGTCTACTTTCCTGTTGAATCATGCTTGTATCCTCCTAATTATTTCACTTTCTCTACGATTTCAACCAGTCTCCATCTCTTATCTTTGGATAATGGTCTGGTCTCCATTACTTTAACTGTATCGCCAATGCTGCACTCATTGTTTTCGTCATGAGCTTTTAATTTATATGTTCTCTTTACGATTTTTTTGTAAAGAGGATGTTTTACGTGATCTTCGATTGCAACTACGATGGTTTTGTCCATCTTATTGCTTACAACTTTACCCACACGGGTTTTTCTAAGATTTCTCTCCACGATTTCTGCCTCCTATATTTCTGAAATTATTCAGCTGCGTTTGCTTTTTCAGTAATTACAGTCTGAATTCTGGCAATATTTTTGCGAACCTCTTTGATTCTGCTTGTATTGTCCAACTGATTGGTTGCATTCTGAAATCTCAAGTTAAAGAGTTCCTTTTTAGCAGCTACTAATTCTTCTTGTAATTCTGCAGCTGATTTTGCTTTTAAATCTTCTACGAATTTATTAATTTTCACTGTTATCACCGCCTTCTAAGTCTGCACGAGAAACGATTTTACATTTACATGGTAACTTGTGCATTGCCAAACGTAATGCTTCACGAGCTGCTTCTTCAGAAACACCTGCGATCTCGAACATTACACGACCTGGTTTTACAACTGCTACCCAGTATTCTAAGGCACCTTTACCGGAACCCATACGAGTTTCTGCTGGTTTTGCTGTTACTGGTTTATCTGGGAAAATCTTGATCCATACCTGACCACCACGTTTTACAGAACGTGTCATCGCGATACGGGCAGCCTCGATCTGATTGGATCTGATCCAGCAAGGCTCTGTTGCAACAAGACCGTACTCACCATAGTTGATTTTGTTTCCTCTCAGGGCTTTTCCTCTCATGGAGCCACGGAATTGTTTACGACGTTTTACTCTTTTTGGCATTAACATTATTTATCGCTCCCTTCCTTAGTTCCTTTTGTAGGAAGTACTTCACCGTTGTAGATCCAAGCTTTTACACCAACTTTTCCGTAAGTTGTGTCAGCTTCTGCGAATCCATAGTCAATATCTGCTCTTAATGTCTGCAGCGGAATGTTTCCTTCGCTGTAGAACTCTGTACGAGCCATATCAGCTCCGCCAAGACGTCCGGATACAGCTGTTTTGATTCCTTTTGCGCCAGCTTTCATTGTTCTGCTCATTGTAGATTTCATAGCACGACGGAAAGAAATACGGTTTTCCAGCTGAAGTGCGATGTTCTCTGCTACTAACTGAGCATCTTTGTCTGGTCTTTTTACTTCCTTGATGTCAACGATTAACTTTTTGTCTGTATATTTCTGTAATTCAGCTTTTACTTTCTCGATCTCAGCTCCGCCCTTACCGATTACGATACCAGGTTTTGCTGTGTAGATGATAACTTTAACTCTTTCAGATGCTCTCTCGATTTCAATCTTGGAAACACCTGCTGTATATAATTTCTTCTTCAGGTATTTTCTGATGTTGTAATCTTCTACCAGATTGTCGGCGAAGTCAGCTTCAGCATACCATTTGGAATCCCAGTCTTTGATAACTCCGACTCTAAGACCATGTGGGTTAACTTTCTGTCCCATGTTTTGCCTCCTTATCTTTCATCCAGCACGATAGTGATATGACTTGTTCTCTTCTCGATTCTGTACGCTCTACCCTGTGCTCTTGGCTGAATTCTCTTCATTGTTGGTCCTTTGTTTGCGTAGCACTCTGCAATGTAGAGGTTGTCTGCGCTCATTCCGTTGTTGTTCTCAGCGTTTGCAATTGCTGACTCCAACAGTTTCTTCAGTACGCTGGAAGCGTAACGTGGATTGTATGTTAAGATACCAAGTGCTGTCTGTACGTCTTTGCCGCGAATAACATCTAATACATAAGAAGCTTTCTGTACGGACATTCTAGCATAAGACAATTTTGCTGATGGTCTTGTATCTCTATTATTCTCATTTCTTAATCGCTTAATTTGGCTTCTATGACCTTTAGCCATGAGTAATGCCCTCCTTTCAAATGTTGCTGCCTTTCGGCAGTAGCCTGGTGGCTACCCCCTTACGGGGCAAGCACCAATCTATCTACGAACTCCTGATTTTTTCTCGTCTTTTCCATGACCTCTGTAAGTTCTTGTTGCAACGAACTCACCAAGTTTATGTCCTACCATATCTTCTGTAACATATACCGGTACATGTTTTCTTCCGTCATGAACAGCAATTGTATGTCCTACGAACTGAGGGAAGATTGTGGAACGACGTGACCAGGTTTTAATAACGGATTTCTCATTTGCAGCGTTTAAAGCGTCAACCTTTTTTAACAGGCTGGCATCTGCGAATGGTCCTTTTTTCAGTGAACGAGCCATGTTCTAACCTCCTTTATTTTGCTAATGCTTTACCATCTCTTCTTCTTACGATGTACTTGTTGGACTGTTTGTTTTTCTTTCTAGTCTTCAGACCAAGAGCAGGTTTGCCCCATGGTGTACATGGACCAGGACGACCGATGCTGGTCTTACCTTCACCACCACCGTGTGGATGGTCATTCGGGTTCATTACGGAACCACGAACAGTAGGTCTGATTCCCATGTGACGTTTACGTCCAGCTTTACCAATGTTGATCAGGTTGTGATCACCATTTCCTACAACTCCGATGGAAGCACGGCAAATGATTGGAACCATTCTCATTTCTCCGGATGGCAATCTCAATGTCGCATATTTTCCTTCTTTTGCCATTAACTGAGCTCCGTTACCAGCGGAACGAACCAGCTGTCCGCCTTTTCCAGGATACAGCTCGATGTTGTGAACCATAGTACCTACCGGGATAGCAGATAATGGAAGGCAGTTACCTACACGTACCTCTGCGTTCTCGCCGTTCATGATTTTTGCACCAACTTTTAATCCTTCTGGAGCTAAGATATATGCTTTCTCACCGTCTGCATAGCAGATCAGTGCGATGTTAGCTGTTCTGTTCGGATCGTACTCGATACCGATAACTGTTGCCTGAATATCGTCTTTCTTTCTCTTGAAGTCGATGATTCTGTATTTTCTTCTGCTGCCGCCTCCGCGGTGTCTTACTGTGATTTTACCCTGATTGTTACGTCCAGCATTTTTATTTAAAGAGGTTACCAGAGATTTCTCAGGAGTAGATTTTGTAATCTCAGAGAAATCAGAACCTGTCATGTGACGTCTGGAAGGTGTATATGGGTTATATGTCTTAATTCCCATTACTCTTTCTCCTTTCGAATTTAATTATCATGCTTTCCAGCATATATTTACACGTTATTTCAAAACGGGTATCTTCACTCAACTAAGTTCGCACTGCATTACCATTTGTGCTCACTAAGGTTCGTGAAGGGGGGTCCGACTAAGGTTCAACCTTCGTCTTTGACTCGGTTTTACCAAGTCTTATAACCCCTCAAAAATTTCAATATCCTTGCTGTCTTCTGTTAAAGCAACGATTGCTTTCTTAGTTTTAGCTGTCTTTCCGAATGTCATACCACGGCGTTTTTTCTTACCGTCGTTGTTCATTGTGTTTACGCTTTTTACTTTTGTTCCCTCGAACATTTTCTCAACAGCTTCTTTAATCTGAGCTTTGTTTGCTTCCGGATGTACCAGGAATGTGTATTTTTTCTCAGCCATTGCGTTCATGCTCTTCTCAGTTACTACTGGTTTGAGAATGACATCATAATATTGAATGTTAGCCATTATGCGTACACCTCCTCGATAGAAGCTACAGCGTCCTTAGTCAGGATTACTGTGCTGTATTTCATTACATCGTATACATTGATTGTGCTTGTTGTTGCTGTTGCAACGTTCTCAATGTTTCTTGCAGATAATACAACGTTCTGGTCAAGCTGTGGCATAACTACCAGTGCTTTGTCTACTTTCAGATTTGTCAGAACGTTCTTCATTGCTTTTGTCTTGATCTCGTCGAATTTCAGCTCATCAAGAACTACTAATTTATTGTCCTGAACTCTGGAGGTCAGAGCAGATTTCAGAGCAGCTCTTCTCTCTTTCTTGTTCATTTTTACTTCGTAATCTCTAGGAGTTGGTGCAAACACAACACCGCCACCTGTCCACTGTGGAGCGCGGATAGATCCCTGTCTAGCATGACCTGTTCCTTTCTGTCTCCATGGTTTTCTTCCACCGCCGCGAACTTCAGAACGTGTTTTTGCTTTCTGTGTTCCCTGACGTTTATTTGCAAGCTGGCGAACTACTGCAAGATGAATCAGATGCTCGTTTACTTCAACACCAAACACTGCATCATTCAGCTCAATTGTGCCAACTTCGTTGCCTTCCATATTATAAACAGCTACGTTTGCCATTTCTGTGCTCCTCCTTTCCTGTATTAAGCCAGAGTCTTAACTGTTTCTTTGATTGTTACCAAAGATTTCTTAGGTCCTGGAACAGCACCTTTTACTAACAGTAAGTTGTTCTCTGCGTCTACGCGTACAATCTCAAGATTCTGAACTGTGATCTGTTTGTTACCCATCTGTCCCGGCATTTTTTTGCCTTTGAATACTTTACTTGGGTCAGAACATGCACCGTTAGAACCTGCATGACGATGATATTTAGAACCATGTGCCATAGGTCCACGGGACTGTCCGTGTCTCTTGATTGCACCCTGGAAACCTTTACCTTTGCTAATTGCAGTTGCGTCGATGTGATCGCCAGCTGCGAAGATGTCAGCTTTGATTTCCTGTCCTAACTCGTACTCAGCTGCATTCTCGAATTTGAACTCTCTTACATATCTCTTGCAGGATACGCCAGCTTTGTCGAACTGTCCTTTTTCCGGTTTGTTTACGAGTTTTTCTCTCTTATCAGCAAAACCAACCTGAACAGCTTCATAACCGTCGTTTTCCTGTGTCTTTACCTGTGTTACTACACAAGGTCCAGCCTGAAGTACAGTTACTGGAATCAGCACGCCTTCATCGTTGAAAATCTGAGTCATTCCAACTTTTGTAGCTAAAATAGCTTTCTTCATTGTTACTTCCTCCTTACAGCGGATTGCCTGTTACCAGGTAATCATTCTAAAGTTATTTGTTTTTCATTTTGATATCGATAAATACACCAGCAGGCATCTCCAGTCTGGATAATGCATCAACAGTTTTCTGTGTTGGTGTTAAAATATCAATCAGTCTCTTATGAGTTCTCTGCTCGAACTGCTCTCTGGAGTCTTTGTACTTGTGTACGGCTCTTAAGATTGTAACTACTTCCTTCTTTGTTGGAAGCGGTACCGGTCCGCTCACCTTAGCTCCATTCTTTTTTACAGTTTCAATAATTTTAGCTGCAGATGCATCAACCAGCTGATGATCATAAGCTTTTAATGTAATTCTCATTACTTGACTTGCCATAAAAAAAGTCGCCTCCTTTTCGCACTAATTATCAGTACGACAAGCGGTGACTGTACACATTCCCGTGTGTGTCTCAGAACTTCACACGTAATTTCCATCCGTTTCCAATGTTAATGGATATTCATATTTGTACAGTGACTTGTCGTCAGTTTCCTAACTTGACATTCGCTCCACGGAAAACCTGCCATATCCGGCAGCAACCTCACGCTTCTTTGCTATCAATGCCACAGCAATTAGTAGTATAAACGAAAGCCCCTGCAAATGCAAGGGCTTTTTTTAAAAAATTGTTTTTTTTTCAATACACAGCTTTGACTACTTATTTTCCTCTGTAGAAGCTGCTTCTTCCATAATAATGTCGGAATAGTCCAAAAGCGTCACTCCCGCAAGCTCATCCCGCACCACATTTGGCGTCTGTCCCGCCTCCTGTGCTCTTGCAAGAAGCTCCTCCTCCGTATAAGCCGGAATTACCATCTTCTTAACGGGTTCCTCCTCCGGGATCTGCAAAGCACTCTTGATCTCTGCGGAAATATTTTCTGCGATCGTGCCGGTCTCCTCCTCCAAAAGCTCACGCGGGAAATCGTCCTCACGAATCGTCTCCTCAAGCGGCTCGAGCTCTGGCAGCGGTACCTCTTCGTATGTAACTTCTGCCGTCGCTGCCGCCACTTCCTTGCGAAGCACCTCATTGGCCTCATCCTCCGGCGTGTATACCGGCTGCACCGGTATCTCCTGTGTCTTTGGCATTTCCCGAGGCTGTTTTACTTCTTTTGTCTTGGTCGTTTCCTTCGTGCTCTTTTTCGGAATCTTCGTCTCAATCGGATCGTAATCCTCAATGAAGCCTCCGACTCTCGCACGTTTTTTGGCTTCTTTTCTTTTTCGTTTGGCCTCTTTTTTGCGCTCCTTAGCTTCCTGCTTTAACTGTCTCGTCGCTTCCTCGTATTCCTGTCTTGCGCGCTCTTTCTCGCGTTTGCTTTCCTCTTTGGCGCGCTTTCTCATCTCTTTTTTCATCTCGCGTTTGGACTTCGGTGCTTTCCTCGGCTCTCTCGTCGCTGCCGCCTCAGCCATCGCTTCATTTCCGGAACTTTCATAAGTCTGTGACTCTTTCTGTGCAGGAACACGCTTATCCTTTCTCCATAATTCCGAGAGGATAAATAATATAATAAGGAAGAGAATCACCAGTCCGATAATGATCAGGCCTTCCATCGTCTGTGTGGCAATAATCAGATAACCAATATAAGCCACCGTGACGATTACTCTCGGCGCTGTATTTTTCAGCGTGATCGTCTTCTGTCCTGCCTCGACATCCGTCTGGTCGTATACATCGAAGGAACCGTTCGCTGCATCCGTTGCAAGAATCTTATAGCGGTATACACTGTCCCCCTCCTGCACCAGTATTGAATCATCCACCTTGAGTTCATTGATGCTCACCGGTTCCGCATAAGTCACAGACCCTTTCGGCATGTTGCTTTCTTTGGTGTCATCTATGATTGCCGTATTGATTCCCACAAACGGCGGAACCGCCAAAGCAAGCACATCAAGAATCGCCAACAAAATCACCGTATGAACGATAAATTTAAGAAATTTAGACATCCTCTTCTCTCCTCGCTTTTTTCTCTTAATTTTGTATCAACTGCTATTTTAACATTTTCCTGACGTTCTGTACACTAAAATTATAAATTTTCTTGTTTTTCTTACCGTAACTCTTTATTATTATATGATATAAGGGCCAAAAGTAAAAATTGCGATTGTGCTTGCACAAAAGAGCACTTTTTACTTATTGGCGCGACCACACATGAGCAAGTAGTGATTTTCCTTAGAAAATCCACGGATTGCGAATGTGTGTAGAATTGCGTAAGTTGCATTGCAACGAGGCAATTCGTATATCATGTAAGTGCCAAAAGTATCTTTTGCCACTCACTAATGTAATCAATACCGGAGGTTATGAATTTATGTTATCTTATATCAAAAAAGTGGAAGATATGTCCTTAAATGCCTGGCCCTCCCATCAGATTCAAATCTATGACGGCTGGCTTCTTCGCTTTTCCTATTTTTATACACACCGTACAAACAGCGTGGAACAGATTGGGACTTCCACCATCCCCCTGGATGAAAAAATCAGCTTCTGTGAAAACATCTACCGCCACTGGGGAACCCCTTGCATTTTCAAGATTTCCCCACTGATTGATCCTGCGTTCGACCAGAAGCTCGCCTCTATGGGATACCGAATCGCCCATCCCACCGAGACAAAAACGATGAACCTTTCCCAGTTCGTTCCGTCCGATCTTTCCGTTCGAGTCAACCTCGACCGCGAAATTTCCTGGAACTGGCTTGACGCTTTGTTTTCCTTCAAAGGAACGACCAGCATGATCCACCGTCGCATCGTCCCGACCATGTACGCAGCCATTCCAAAGGACACTGTGGCTGCCTCCATCACACAGGACAACCGTATCGTCGCCATCGGTCTTGGCATCCTCGACCGCGACCACATCGGGCTGTACGCCATCCACGTAGACCCGTCCTACCGCCGCCGCCATTACGGCCACGCAATCTGTCAGAGCATCCTCATGGAGGGAATCCGTCAGGGAGCAACCCGCGCATATCTTCAGGTTGTACCGGATAACGTCTCCGCAAAAAATCTCTACCGCAATCTCGGTTTTGAGGACTGCTACAACTACTGGTTTCGTCTGAAAAACGTGCGTTAAATATCCTCACGCGCAAAAACGGAGGTCTGGCACCCTCCGTTTTTTTGTCTATGTATGATTTACCTGTATTATTTATTTGCTGTTAAGATACTCTTCCATGCTTGCCATGGCTTCTGCTTCATCTTCGCCATTGGCAGACAAGGTAATCTCTTCACCCATATCAAGACCCAGCGTCATCATGCCCATGATGCTCTTTGCGTTTACCTTCTTCTTACCAGATTCAACATAAATTTCACTGTTAAACTGGCTTGCCACCTGTACAAGCTGTGCCACTGGTCTTGCCTCCAGTCCCGTATTCAAGTTAATCCTTACAGGTCTTCTAATCATAATAGCTCCTCCTTGCTCCCTTTCAACTCTTGTGCAATCGCACTTAACTTCCTTAATCTATGGTTTACACCGGACTTTCCCACCTGCGGATTCAGCATCGTCCCAAGTTCCTTTAAACTTGCCTCCGGATACTGCAGCCGCAGTCTGGCAATTTCTTCCAGACCTTCACTAAGCTCTTTCAAGCCTATAGTCCGCTCTATAAACCGTATGTCCTCGCACTGCTTTACCGCAGCATTTACTGTCTTGTTGATGTTGGCTGCCTCACAGTTCACCTTACGGTTTACAGAATTTCTCATATCCTTCAGAATCCTGATATTTTCCAGATTCATAAGCGCAACATTCGCCTCCATGATGCCGAGAAGTTCAACAATCTGAGCCCCTTCCTTAACATAAACAACATACGACTTCTTTCTTGAAACAATCTTCGCATCAATCGAAAAAGTCGCTATGATATCTCTTAGCTGCTGCGCCTTCTCAGGAGTCTGACATACAATTTCAAAATGATAGAACTTCTCCGGATCACTAATCGAACCAGAAGCCAAAAAAGCCCCCCGGATAAAGGCGCGTTTACAGCAGTCCTTCTGGACCACAACAGGACTTACTGTATCTTGAAACACTAAGCCGTCCTCTTCTTGACGAATCAACTTGACAGCCTCCAATATCCGTAACGCTTCTTCATGTTCCTGAATTAAAATTGTATATACACTGCCCTTTTTCAAATAAGGATTCTTTGCAATAGATATGCTTGTATTTATATTAAATGTTTTTCGCAATAATGTAAAGTATTTTCTTGAAACAGCTGCATTTTCTGTCTGCAAACGAAGAGAAAGATTTTCCCTCTCGTCAGTCAGAAAATGTCCGCATATGGAAATGATAGCTGCCATTTCTGCAATTTTGCAATGTCTTGCTGTTCCGATTCGTCTGGAAAGCTCTTCTTTTGTCTCACTTGAAAATGACACGACACATTCACCTCTAAATCTTTTTGCAGATCGCATCCTTCGGAATATCGCGATGTTCAATGCGAAGTCCGTAGCCATCCCCGTCACAAAGCCGTCTGTACAGCTCATTTGCGATCGTAACGGAACGATGCTTTCCTCCCGTACATCCAATGCTGATTACAAGGTTGTTCTTGCCCTCATTGACATAATGCGGAATCAGAAATTTGACCATATCCTCCAGTTTTGCGGCAAACTCCTGCGCGGCCGGCGAAGCCATCACAAAGTCTCTGACGGGAGCATCCTCGCCACTGAGCGGACGAAGCTCATCCACATAGTAAGGATTCGGGAGAAAACGCACGTCGAACACAAGATCCGAATCTCTCGGTATTCCATATTTAAAACCAAAAGAAAGAACGGAAATCATCAGATTTTGGAACTCCTGGTCGTCCACAAAAATTTTCTCCAGCTCCTTTCTCAAATCCTTTGTCAAAAGCTTGCTGGTATCAATAATATAATCCGCTCTCGTCTTCAGAAAAGCAAGCAGCTGGCGTTCCCTGCGGATGCCGATATCCACTCTTCCCCCGGCTGATAACGGGTGATTTCTTCTTGTCTCCTTATAGCGCTTAATGAGCACGCCGTCCGACGCATCCAAAAATAAAATCTCATACTGATAGCCAGAAGCCTTCAGACGTTCCAGCACCTTCTCCAGTTCACCAAACGACTGGCCGCTTCGCACGTCCACACCAAGCGCCACATCCTTCATATCATCTCTTGTCATATCAATCGCCATCGCAGAGAATTTTTCAATCAGAGGAACCGGCAGATTATCCACACAGAAATAATTCATATCCTCCAGCATCTTAAGTGCCGTCGACTTTCCGGCTCCCGAAATTCCTGTCACAATTACAAAACGCATATATTCTTCCCCGTTTCTTCTATTTGAAGTCGCCCAGGAACTTTACCTCCGGCTCCAGAGTCACTCCAAATTCTTTTTGTACTTTCTGCGCCACATCCGCCATCAGCTGTACCACATCTGCCGCCGTCGCATTGTCCTTGTTGATGACAAAGCCACAGTGTTTCTCGGCAACCTGCGCACCGCCGACCTGATAACCGCGAAGCCCCGCATCCATAATCAGCTTTCCGGCAAAATATCCTTCTGGCCGTTTGAAGGTACTTCCCGCGCTCGGATACTCCAACGGCTGTTTGGAGGTACGAAGCTCCGTCAACTCGCGCATACGGCCGCGAATCGTCTCCCGGTCACCCTCACAAAGTGCAATCACCGCTTCCAAAACAATATAGCCGGCCGTCTTGATGATGCTGGTGCGATAGCCCATCTGAAGCTCATCTGCCTGCAAGGTCAGCACCTCGCCGTCCTTCGTCAGAACTGTAACCTCCACAAGCACATCCTTTAATTCTCCGCCGTAAGCGCCCGCATTCATCACCGCACCTCCGCCGAGCGTTCCCGGAATCCCTCCGGCAAACTCAAATCCTGTAAGCCCCGCCTCAAGAGCCTTTCTCGCCACTGAAGAAAGCAGCGCGCCCGCCTGAATGCGCATGCGCGTTCCCTCCACGTCAATTCTTGAAAAATTCTTATACAGCTGAATCACAACGCCGTCATACCCGCGGTCACTGACGAGAAGATTGCTTCCGTTTCCGAGTATAAAATACTCCAGATTCTGTTCCCGGCAAAACTCCACAATCTTTCTGACCTCCTCCACACAGTGAGGGCAGAGAAAATACTTCGCCGGTCCTCCGATGCGAAACGTAGTATGTTTGCTCATCGGCTCCTCACAAAACACCTGCTGTTTTCCTGTTATCTCACAAAACTGATCATAAATCTCTATATTCAACATTTTTTCCTCATTCTTTTCTTAATTTTCCTGTTAAAGTGCCAAGCAGATCTTTGACAACCTCCGAAGCAATACAAAGTCCTGCCACACTCGGCACAAATGAAATACTTCCCGGCACCGGCCGCTGTGTATTTCCCTTCGTCTCTTTATTTTTATCCACATTTTTAATCGGCTTTTCTTTGGAGTACAAAACCTTTACCTTGCGAATTCCCCGCTTGCGCAGTTCCTGGCGCATCACCTTTGCCAGAGGACACACACTCGTCTTTGCGATATCCGTAATCTCAAATTTGGTCGGGTCGAGCTTATTGCCCGTTCCCATACAGGAAATCACCGGCGTCCCCGCTGTCTTCGCATTCTCGATCAGAAGCAGCTTGGAGGATACCGTATCAATCGCATCTACAATATAATCATATTCCGAAAAATCAAATAAATCCACCGTATCTGCATTGTAAAACGTCTCATAGGTTTTCACCAGAATATCCGGACTGATGTCACGGATGCGCTCTCTGGCAACTAAAGTTTTCCTCTTTCCCACGGTGGAATGCAGCGCGTACAGCTGTCGGTTGATGTTCGTCACCGACACCACATCGTGATCCACCAGAGTCAGTCCTCCAATCCCGCATCGCGCCAGAGCTTCCGCCACATAAGAGCCGACGCCGCCAAGACCGAACACCGCCACTTTACACGCAGCGAGACAATCCACGCCCTCTTCCCCCAGCAAAATCTCCATCCTCGAAAATTCATTCAACATAAAAGCCTTCCTCCTAATCGTTATCATTATACTATCTGACCGAAAAAAAGTACAGGACTTCATATTCTTTTTATTTTTTCCAAATTTTTTCTCAAAAGTTGCGAAACCATTTCTCAAATGTTATGATATTACTAAACAAGTAAAAATGATTTGAAAAAGGAGTCTAAGTTATGACAATTAATGAAAAAGCACTGCAGCTGCATGAGCAGTGGAATGGAAAACTGGAAACTACTTCAAAGGCACCGATCAGTTCAAGAGAAGATCTGGCACTCGCCTACACACCGGGCGTTGCAGAGCCATGCAAAAAAATCGCCGAAAACCCGGACGATGTTTATAAATACACCATCAAATCCAACACGATCGCCGTTGTATCAGACGGAAGTGCCGTTCTCGGCCTCGGAAACATCGGAGCAAAGGCAGCCATGCCTGTTATGGAAGGAAAAGCAGTTCTCTTCAAAGAGTTCGGCGGCGTCAATGCATTCCCGATCTGCCTGGACACCCAGGATACCGATGAGATCGTCAAAGCAGTCAAACAGATTGCACCAGCCTTCGGCGGAATCAACCTGGAAGACATCTCCGCACCGAGATGCTTCGAGATTGAAGAGCGTCTGAAAAAAGAGCTCGACATCCCAGTCTTTCACGATGACCAGCACGGTACTGCCATCGTAGTTCTCTCCGGTGTCATCAACGCACTGAAAATCACAGGCAAGAAAAAAGAAGACTGCAAGATCGTCGTAAACGGCTCAGGAGCTGCTGGAATCGCCATCTCCAAGCTGCTATTAAGCTACGGTTTCAAACATCTGACACTGTGCGACAGCTCCGGTATCGTATCCAGCAAATCCAAACGCCTCAATGACATCAAACGCGAAATGCTCAAAGTCACCAACCTGGAAGACAAATCCGGTACACTCGCAGACGCCGTTGTCGGCACAGACATCTTCGTCGGCGTTTCCGCTCCGGGCGTTCTGACACAGGATATGGTGCGCACCATGAACAAAGACGCCATCATCTTTGCGATGGCAAATCCAGTTCCGGAGATTCTTCCGGATGAGGCAAAAGCAGCAGGAGCCCGCATCGTCGGCACAGGAAGATCCGACTTCCCGAACCAGATCAACAACGTAGTTGCCTTCCCTGGCATCTTCAAGGGCGCACTGGAAGGCCGTGCACCGCAGATTACAGAAGAGATGAAGCTCGCTGCCGCAGAGACACTCGCAGCACTCGTCAGCGACGAGGAATTGAACGAAGACTTCATTATGCCGGAAGCTTTTGACCCACGCGTGGCAGAAGCAGTCGCAGAGGCAGTCAAAAAACTGATTTAATCTATGAACTGGAATCAAAAACCTTATCACTCTCTCGACTATATGCTCAGAGAGCGATTCGGAGAAAAAATTTACAAAGTTTCTCTGGACGGAGGCATGACCTGCCCAAACAGAGACGGGACAACAGGAACGGGCGGCTGCATTTTCTGCAGCGCCGGCGGTTCCGGTGATTTTGCCGGTGATCGGCGCCTGTCCATCACCGGGCAGATTGAACAGCAAAAACAACTGCTCTCCAGGAAAAGACCAGCAGGAAAATACATCGCCTATTTTCAGGCTTACACAAACACGTACGCCCCGGTTCCCTATCTTCGCCGTATATTTTCAGAGGCTCTGGCACATCCTGACATCGTCGGATTGTCCATCGGCACACGGCCGGACTGCCTCGGCAAAGAGGTTCTGGCACTTCTGTCTGAGCTAAATCAACAAAAACCCGTGTGGGTGGAACTCGGTCTGCAGACGATTCACGAGGGGACTGCGCGCTATATCCGGCGCGGCTACGAACTGGAATGTTTTGAGACTGCCGTAAAAAATCTCCGGCAGATTTCGATTGAAGTCATCGTTCACACGATTCTCGGCCTTCCCGGCGAGACGCGCGAAGACATTTTTCAGACGATGGACTACCTCAATCATCAGGACATCCAGGGAATCAAACTCCAGCTTCTCCATGTGCTCCGCGGCACAGACCTCGCAGTCGACTACGAAAAAGGGTTGTTTGACGTGTACACGATGGAAGAATATTTAGATCTTCTGATTGGCTGTCTGGAGCGTCTTCGCCCCGACCTTGTTGTCCACCGCATCACCGGGGACGGCCCAAAGAAACTTTTGATTGCACCTGCCTGGAGCAGCAGCAAACGAACCGTGCTGAATGCGCTCCACAAAGAAATGAAAGAGCGCAACACCTGGCAGGGAAGATTATATTTCATTTAGAAACGAGGAATGAGTATGGCAAGCCCTTATACATTATATAAATTAATTATTCTCTATATGTTAAGCAAAGTAGACTATCCGCTGACAAATTCCCAGATTTCAGAATTTATTCTGGAGAAAGAGTACACAAACTACTTTCATCTACAGCAATCGCTGGCCGAAATGATCGACTCGAATCTTCTGGATAAGGAAACCATCCGCAACGCATCTTACTACCGGATTACCGATACCGGAAACTCTACGCTTGACTTTTTTGTCAATGAGATTCCAACTGAAATCAAAGAGGACGTCAACACCTTCCTGCGCGAGAAAGGCTGTCAGCTGCGCGAAGAGGTCTCCGCGCTCGCAGATTACTACAAATCTACGGTAGGCGAATATGCGGTTCGTCTGCAATTGAAGGAGCGCCATACGCCACTGATTGACATGACGGTCATCGTCCCGACGAAGGCAGCGGCACAGGCCATGTGTTCCAACTGGTCCTCCAAATGCCACGACGTCTACGCCGAACTTATGGAGACACTGCTCTGATGCAGTTGTATTCATAAATAGAATCTATGGATATACAGATGAGATGTGAATTATATGAGTGGAATGAAACAGGAAACTACAAAAAACAGGAGGCAGTATCCCAGGTAAGGATACCGTCTCCTGTTCTTTTGTTTTCCATAGTTTCCTCCGGCCTTTGTTTTCTTGAAATCCGGCTGTTCTACTGCGATTGGTTTCCTTTTTTCTGCTGCCCTTTTATTTTTCTAAAATGCTCCCGAATTGTATGCTCATATCCCATATCGGACGGCTCATAAAATGTTTCATTGACAATTTCCGACGGCAAATATTGCTGCTCGACATAGTGATTTGAATAGTCGTGCGCATATTTATAATCGAGTCCATGCCCAAGCTTCGCCGCGCCGCTGTAGTGACTGTCGCGCAGATGCGGCGGCACAGTCGTCTTTGTCTTTTTGACGCTTCTCATCGCTGCATAGATGGCATTGACTGCAGAATTGCTCTTTGGCGCGCATGCCACATAGGAGGCAGCCTGCGAGAGAATGATCTGCGCTTCCGGCATACCGATGCGCTCTACCGCCTGTGCGGCTGACACTGCCACCGTCAGCGCCATCGGATCTGCATTTCCCACGTCCTCTGACGCGCAAATCATGATTCTGCGAGCGATAAACTTAATATCTTCTCCGGCATAAAGCATTTTTGCGAGGTAATAGACGGCCGCATCGGGATCGGAGCCGCGCATGCTCTTGATAAATGCCGAGATGATGTCATAGTGATTGTCCCCGTTTTTGTCGTAGCGAACCACTCGTTTTTGAATGCACTGGGAGGCTGTCTCAAGATCGATGTGAATCCAGCCGTCTTCGGAGCGCTTTGTTGTCAGCACGCCAAGCTCGATGGCGTTGAGTGCCGCTCTCGCGTCGCCTCCTGCCATGTCCGCAAGAAACTCCAAAGCATCTTCTTCGATTTTTGCCTTGTAATTTCCCAAGCCTTTTTTCTTGTCCTCGACTGCACGAAGAATCAGTGTCTTGATTTCCTCTTTTTCGAGTGGTTTCAGTTCAAAAATAATAGAGCGCGACAAAAGCGCGCCATTGACTTCGAAGTAGGGATTTTCTGTTGTAGCACCAATCAGAATAATGGTTCCGTCCTCCACGAAAGGAAGAAGGTAATCCTGCTGTCCTTTGTTAAAGCGGTGAATCTCGTCGATAAACAGGATTGTCTTTTTTCCGTAGGCACCGAGTGTATGCTGGGCCTGCTGCACCACAGCCTCCATATCCTTTTTTCCGGCAGAGGTCGCATTGATCTGCGTAAATTCTGCGCTGGTGGTGTTGGCGATTACCTTCGCCAGTGTTGTTTTTCCGGTTCCCGGAGGTCCATAGAAAACGATGGAACTGAGTTTGTCGGCGCAAATTGCCCGGTACAGCAGTTTATCCTTTCCAATAATGTGCTCCTGACCAACCACTTCATCGAGCGTCGCAGGACGAAGACGGGAGGCCAGCGGTGATTCTTTTTCTAATGCGTTTTGTTTTGCGTATTCAAATAAATCCATCTCTGCAATTCTCCTGACTGTTTCGTTGTTTTATTCCAGAATCAGCTGATCCACAGTCACAAACGTGTATCCCTGTTCTTTCAAATCATCTGCAATGCGAAGTGCTGCATCCACAGAACTGTCGTAAATATCATGAAGAAGGATGATGTCTTCATCCTGCACAACCTTTTCTACACGGCGCACCACCAGATTTACATCATCAGTGTTCCAGTCCACGGGGTCTACCGTCCACAAAACGGGCAGCATCGTCACAATGCATTCCAGATTTTTCTTCCACTCTCCGAAAGGCGGCCTTATGAAAGTGGTGTATTGTCCGGTAACCTGATAAATAGCGTCGCTGGTCCGTGTGATTTCCTCGCATGCTTTGGCGTCTGACAATTGGGAAAGCTGTACGTGGTTAAACGTATGATTGCCGATGAGGTGTCCTTCTTCTTTCATACGCCTGACCAGATCTTCGTTTCCCTCGATATTTTTTCCCATAAGGAAAAAACTGGCCTTGATATTTCGTTCTTTCAGTCCGTCGAGCAGTCTCCCGGTAGATTTGCCTGAGGGGCCGTCGTCGAAAGTCAGTGCAACCCTCGGTGCTTCCCCTGTTTTTTCAGCCAATTGTGTAGAGGACACCATCGTCCCTTTTATTTCGCTCTTTCGAAGGAGTGCCCCCGCCAAAACGGCGAGCACTCCCAGAAAAGCAAGGATGTAACGGTCTTTTTTCACCAGTTGTTCACTCCCGCAGGAGTCTCCCTATACTATATGACTACTGGCGAATATAAATTCCCTGTTCCTCAATCCAGTCTTCCAGATCTGCAAGCGCATCCTGTGCCCATGTCTCACTGAGCTCTTGCGTTGTGTTCTGCTCCTGTGCTGTGTTTGATTCCTGTTTGATTGCTGTTTCGGTTGTCATTTTTTTCTCTTCGCTCATAATGCCGCCTCCTCGTTTTTGATTGTTATATTTTATCACAGGACAGCGCGCGAGTAAAGCTTCTCTTCACTGATGTGACTGTCCCATTCACGCAAGCGCAGCCTGCAAACAGGTCAGTATGCTGGAAATATCCTCACCGGAAATTCCGGAGTAATTGAACACGGCAGTGGTCGGCGGCTGCTTTAACGGCTCGTGGAAATATTCGTCCAGCCAGGACAGGCGCATCCCCTGCTCTTCTACCCGCTGTTTCAGTTTCTCCAGGCTGCATTCCGTTTGAAAATGTACAAGAAAATGAAGGCCTGCATCTTCCTCCCTGATTTCGATTTTGTCTGCCAGACTGCTTTTTTCCAGTGCGCCGATTAAGGCATCTCTCTGGCTGCGGTAGTAATTTCTCATGCGGTTGATGTGCTGTTCCAGATAGCCTTTTTTCATAAATTCCGCCAGTGTATACTGCTCAAACGCAGGAACGGTGCAGGAATAAAAACTGAGTTCGCGCCGGTATCGCTCCATCAGATGCTCGGGCAGCACAAGATAGCTGATTCGCATGGAGGGTGAAATCGTCTTGGAAAATGTGTTGATGTAGATGACCCGCTCCTGCCGGTCGATGCTTTGCATCGTGGGAATCGGTCTTCCCGTAAATCGAAATTCGCTGTCGTAGTCGTCCTCGATGATGTAGCGTTCTTCCTCCTGCATTGCCCAGCGAAGCAACTCCTGTCTTCGTTTGATGGGCATAACGATTCCGGTCGGGAAGTGGTGTGCCGGGGAAATGTGTACGATCTGCACGTCGCTTTTTTCTAAATCTTCCAGGGACAGTCCGCTCTTGTCCAGGAAAATATGGCGGCACTGCACATCGTTTTTTTCGTAGATTTTACGAATTTTCTGGTAGCCGGGATTTTCCACTCCGTAGATTTTGCCGCGACCAAGAAGCTGAATCAGCATTCCGTACAGGTACTCCGTTCCAGCTCCCACGATGATGCGCGACGGTTCTACCGACATTCCCCGAAAATGATACAGATGCAGGGAGATTGCCTCACGCAGCTGTCGGACTCCCTGATATGGGGAGCGCATGAGAATCTCCGTCTTTTTTTCGGACAATACGTTTCTCATCAGCTTTGCCCAGATGGAAAATGGAAAGTGGTCAACGCCTGTCGAGTTGGCAGTCAGGTCGCAGCGGTATTTTTTTTCCTCCACTTCCAGACTGATTTCCTGCGGTGCTTCTTTCGGCTGCGCGATTCGTTCCTCAAGACGGCGGACGAAATATCCCTTTTTCTCAACGCCATACACGTATCCTTCCACCATAAGCTGAGCGTAAGCGTTTTCCACCGTGATCACACTGATTTTCAGATGCCTTGCCAGACTTCGCTTCGATGGAAGCTTCTCTCCCGCTTTGATTTTTCCATCTAAAATATCATTTTTCATGCATTTGTAAAGCCATTCATAAATGGGGGTATCTCCCCGTTCGTTAAAATCATAAGTAAGCATGTTTTCTTCTCCTTAGTGAGTGTGAGACAGGGGACGATTCTGTATCCCACCTCTCCCTCTCAATCTGGTCTTATAAAAATATATTAAAATGGTTATTTTCATAATGTCAGATTTTATTATAATAAAGTGCAACACATTAGTAAAGGGGATTATGAAAAAATGAACAATGAACGTTATGGATTAAACAAAGAACTGGCACAGATGCTCAAGGGTGGCGTCATTATGGATGTTACTACTCCGGAGCAGGCAAAGATTGCAGAGGAGGCAGGTGCATGTGCAGTTATGGCACTGGAGCGTATTCCTGCTGACATTCGTGCTGCAGGCGGTGTTTCCCGTATGAGTGATCCGAAAATGATCAAGGGTATTCAGGAAGCTGTTTCGATTCCGGTTATGGCAAAATGCCGTATTGGTCATTTCGCAGAGGCTCAGATTCTGGAGGCCATTGAGATTGATTATATTGATGAGAGTGAAGTTTTATCACCGGCAGATGATGTTTATCACATTGACAAGACTCAGTTTAAAGTTCCGTTTGTATGCGGTGCAAAAGATCTGGGCGAGGCACTGCGCCGTATCAACGAGGGTGCTGCCATGATTCGTACAAAGGGTGAGCCTGGTACCGGTGATGTTGTGCAGGCTGTTCGCCACATGAGAAAAATGCAGAGCCAGATTCGCCAGCTTACTTCTATGAGCAAGGATGAGCTGTTTGACGCTGCAAAAAATCTTCAGGTTCCTTATGATCTGGTTGTATACGTGGCTGAGAACGGCAAGCTTCCGGTTGTAAATTTCGCAGCCGGCGGTGTTGCAACTCCTGCAGATGCAGCTTTGATGATGCAGCTTGGTGCAGAGGGTGTCTTCGTAGGTTCCGGTATTTTCAAATCCGGCAATCCGGCAAAACGTGCTTCCGCAATCGTTCAGGCAGTGACAAACTACACAGATGCCAAACTTCTTGCAGAGCTTTCTGAGGATCTCGGCGAAGCTATGGTTGGTATCAACGAGAGCGAGATTGAATTATTAATGGCGGAGCGTGGTAAATAATGAGAATTGGAGTTTTGGCAGTCCAGGGGGCTTTTATTGAACACAGACATATTTTGGAATCCCTGGGAACAGAAACTTTTGAGATTCGTCAGCTCGCAGATTTGAATGAGCCGATGGATGGAATCATCATTCCCGGAGGTGAGAGCACGGTAATCGGAAAGCTTCTCACAGATCTTGGCATGATGGAGCCTTTAAAAGAAAAAATCCGCGCAGGTCTTCCTGTATTTGGCACCTGTGCCGGTATGATCCTGCTCGCCGATAAGATTGAGAATCCTACCCAAAAGCAGGTAAACCTGGGAACTATGGACATTACCGTTGTGCGTAATGCTTACGGAAGACAGCTTGGAAGCTTCCACGCATGTGCCGATTTCGGTCCTTCCAAAGAAGTTCCTATGACATTTATTCGTGCACCTTATATCAGCGAGGTTGGCCCAAATGCGGAGATTCTGTCTGAAGTTGACGGCCATATCGTGGCAGCTCGTCAGGATAACCAGCTCGTAACAGCTTTTCATCCGGAACTGACACAGGATACACGAGTTCATGAGTATTTCCTGAATTCTATTGCGGCATCATAGGAGCTGTGTTCTGTTGCAGCATTATAAAAATTTTTTCCTATTATATAGGATTATACAGAATAGTGAAATAGGGACGGATCAAACCCGTCCCTATTTCTTTTTTGCATATTGGTACACGTTACACAAGACGCAGACAATGACCAGTGCTGCCGACAGAACTTGTGACACCGGAAGTCCGATTCCCGGAAGCAGAAGCTGGTCTGTGCGCAGGCCCTCAATCCAAACTCTTCCAAGTCCATAGCCTCCCAAATATGCCATAAATACCTGTCCTTCCCATTTCTTATGACGAATCAGCCACAACAAAAACAAAAGAAGTGCCAGATTCCAAAGGCTCTCATAAAGAAAGGTCGGATGCACCTGAATAAATTCCACGCCATCTATGACCTGCACATGCTCCCACATTTTCTGCGTAATCTCATTTTGACGCACCGCATCTACGGGAAGCTGCATTGCAAACAGCCCATCTGTATAATCTCCAAACGCCTCTCTGTTAAAGAAATTGCCCCATCGTCCCATCAATTGTCCGAGCGGAAGCCCGATACACATCGTATCGAGCATGGTAGAAAGTCGCACTTTCTTTATTTTTCCGCAAATGCAGGCTGTCAGCACTCCAAAGATGATTCCGCCGTAAATGGCAAGTCCGCCATTTCGGATATGAAAAATCTCCGCCGGATTCTGGCTGTAATAGTCCCAGGAGAACGCCACATAATAAATTCTCGCGCCGACCACACCCACGGCAATGGAAATCATGATTGTCGTAAAATAAAAATCGTCATCCTGCCCGGTTCTTTTTGCTTCTGCCGAGATCAGGCAGACAGCCAGGAGCATTCCAAATGCTATGACAATGCCGTAATAAGCAATTTCAAATCCAAAGACTGTAATACTCTTTCCCACATGATCCAGATAAATACCAAGATGCGGAAAATTAATTGACATATTCATACTACAACAGCTCCTGTTCTGGCTTTATACATTGAAACGGAATAAAATCACATCGCCGTCCTGCACGACATATTCTTTTCCTTCCATGCGAACCAGACCTTTTTCTCTGGCTCCTGCATAAGAACCGCAGTCCAGCAGATCCTGATAATTCACTACCTCGGCTTTGATAAATCCGCGCTCGAAATCGGTGTGGATTTTGCCGGCTGCCTGAGGTGCTTTTGTTCCCACTTTGATCGTCCAGGCTCTTGTCTCATCCTCTCCGGAAGTCAGATAGCTCAAAAGTCCAAGCAGACGGTAGCTTGCTGCAATCAGCTTCTCCAGACCGGATTCAGTCAGTCCCAAATCCTCCAAAAACATTTTTTTCTCATCATCGTCCAGCTCTGCAATTTCCTGCTCAATCTGTGCACAGATTACAAAAACTTCACTGTTCTGTTCTTTTGCATATTCGCGCACACTCTGTACATATTCGTTGGATGCACCGTCATCCGCCAGATCATCTTCTGCTACGTTGGCAGCATAAATCACCGGTTTGTAGGTAAGCAGGTTGTATCCTGCCATCCACTGCTCTTCGTCCTCGTTGTCGAGTTCCATATTGATGGCCAGTTTACCATCCTCAAGATACGCTTTTATTTTTTCCTGGAATGCAAGTTCTTTGGCAGCCTCTTTGTCATTGCGGGCTACTTTCGTCGTCTTGGCAATTCTTCGCTCCAGAATTTCAATATCGGAAAAAATCAGTTCAAGGTTGATTGTCTCAATGTCTCTGAGCGGATTGATATTTCCATCTACATGAACCACGTTGGCATCCTCAAAGCAGCGCACCACATGAACAATCGCATCTACCTCGCGAATATTTGCCAGAAACTGGTTCCCAAGACCCTCGCCTTTCGATGCACCTTTTACCAAGCCTGCAATATCCACGAATTCAATGACAGCAGGTGTCACCTTCTTGGAATGATAAAAATCTCCTAAAAGCTTCAGTCTCTCATCCGGCACCGGAACAATTCCGACGTTCGGGTCAATGGTACAGAACGGATAGTTTGCCGACTCTGCACCAGCTTTTGTTAATGAATTAAATAAGGTACTTTTTCCTACGTTGGGAAGACCTACGATTCCTAATTTCATTTTTATTTTCTCCTTTATTGTTCATAATTCTCCATGTTTTTCATGCTAAAAAAGCCTTAATACGGCAACCTAGAGTATACCATATTAAGACAATTTTGTGAATACACCTTTTTCTTTCTATTCTTTTAATACCAATGCTGATTTAGAAAAATTCTCAAAATCCCATAAACTATTTCCATAGATACATTCAATTTATTCTTTCCAAACAAAAACAAAATTATGAAGACTTTGTCACTGTCCCCGTCGCTGAAACAGAAATCCAGATTGTTCTCGCAAATTCTGTTCCTGTATTTTTATTTCTTGCGCGACAATATCCATATGCTTTATTTCCACTAATCGCTTTTGTTTTTGAAATAATTGCATATTTAGCTGTGTTATAGTTCTTAGCCTCAACATAAGCATCAGAACAACTACTACTGGAACCGTTATACTTAAAATCTCCATGTAAAATAAATTGCACTTGAATATTTCCTGTATTCTTATTTTTAATATTATAGTATTTTGTACAATACTTTGTTTTATAAGCTGCCCTTGCCCCATTTTCAGCAGTCTCATATTCAGAAACAACCGCATATAACTCTTGATCTATATTTTCAACACCACTTTACAACTTTTTGAATAAAAAATATCGTACAGGGACTTTCTGATGTATAATAAGCTTGCTACAACTATTACAAAGGAAAGTGACCCTGTA
>JALFVM010000153.1 GCA_022787145.1 Lachnospiraceae bacterium
TCACTCATTTCAATTTTTTCAGAAAATCAATTCGCATATTTTTTCTCTTCATGTGTATTATATCAATATTCCGCTAATTCTCAAATCTCCATCCCCAGTCACCATGATAAATCATCTGCCTGGTCATGCCACCGTCAATACATATATTTTCACCAGTGATAAATCCAGCCTTCTCCGAGCACAGAAACAAAACCATATTTGCAATGTCCATCGGATTCCCGACTCTTCCCGCCGGCTGCTGCACGGCATCCGGACCTTCGTAAACCGTATCATCGGTATCAATCCATCCCGGAGAAATCGAATTGACCCGCACCTTTCCAGCCAGACTGACCGCCAGCGCATGCGTCAGCGCAGAAATCCCGCCTTTTGCAGCTGTATAACTCTCCGTCTGCGGCTGGCTCATACGGTCTCTGGAAGAAGAAATATTGATAATAGACGCGCCCTGCGACAAATGTTCCCGAAACAGCTTGGTCAGATAAAACGGCGCCGTCACACCAACAGCCAGTGCCTGCTCAAACTCTTCATAAGAGCACTCATCCAGTCCCTTCATCATCGGCGGCGCATTGTTCACCAGAACATCTACCTGTCCATATTTGCTCAGCACCTCATCGGCAAACGCCTCCAGAACATCCTTTTTGCTGATATCTCCCACATAGTGATTTCCAGCCACCATATCAATCACAGCTACATTCGCACCTTCTGCCAAAAACGATTCCGCAATCGCTTTTCCAATGCCATGTTCCCCACCGGTGATCACAACCACCTTATCCTCAAATTCTCTGCTCATACAATCATTCCCCGTGAAAAACTATTCCTTTCATGTCAAATACACCAACCAGTCCTTCTTTCCCCTGTCAGCTCCTTCTGGACAATCTTCCCATTGTTGCCATAGAAGAAGACATCTCTTTTGTAATTTTTGTCTTCTTCATACTTGCAGCGTCAAATTCTTGCGAATCAGGTATATCCGAATCATAATACACCTGAACATCTTTCACGGCATTTGTCTGTTTCTCTTTTTTACGTTTCTTGCGAAACCAACTGACCGCAATTTATCTCGCTGCTTTAGTTCTTCTATAGTTCCCATTTCAGCAGGAATTTCTTTTAAACCAAGCTACTTTCCAGAGGCTGCCTTTTAATCTCGCTTTTTATCTTCTCTACCGTAATCGCTATTTGTTCACCTTGAGAAATCCTCGCCTGTCCATCGCCTTCCTGTTCTCCATAACTTCCAAACCCGGCGTGATTTCCACCTTCGATTACATATTCAACCGTATCTTCCGGTAAATTACTTCGATACTCTTCATATTTCTCTCTGTTTAACACTCCATCTTCGGATCCATAAACAGAAAGCACTTTTAATCCCGAATCAGACAAGTCTTCTGTGGAATAAGCAGCCAGCAGAACAAGTCCTTCAAAGTCTTCGGTATGTTTTGACACATAGCTTGCTGCCATGCTCCCTCCAAGAGAGTGCCCTCCAATATACCAACTCTTGATTTTCGGAAATTGCTCCCTAATACCATCTGCTGCATTTACATCAAACACAGCAAGGTGAAATGGCATTTTCACAAGCACACATAAAATATCTTTTTCTGCCAGTGCCTTCATCAAAGGTGCATACGCCGTATGTTCCACTTTGCCCCCGGGATAAAAGATAAATCCTGCCTGCGGTTCATCAGGAGCAAAGACAATTCCCTCTTGATTTTCCTGCACAGAAATTTCTGCTGTTGCAACTATAGCTTCTTCTGCTGTTTCTGTCGCATGATAATAATTTCCAACATAGACGCCAAAACCAACCGTCAGAAAAAGCAACACTGTCAGCAACGATATAAGCAGAATTTTTATTTTTTTCTTCATCTATTTCTATCTACTTTCTATTAATACCACAATTTTATCACACATGTCTCATCCCTGTACGAAAAATACGTTCGAACACTTTGTACTTCCCAGCTACTATTTTCCATAACCAGCCTGGAATACAAACCATTCTGGATTTCCGCAAACATGGCACTGTATGCCTCATAATTAGAAAACCTGCAGAACCAGTAACGATTTCCATTGAGAATGCTGTTCGTCAGATTGTCCACAACCTCCTGTGAATAACTTTCAAAATACGCATTGTTCATCTCATAATAATTGTATTTTCCAGAAGAACAAACCGGAACCGGAAGTTCCGTATCTACGCTTCTGTCCCTGTACATCATCTCATCATTGCAGCACAAATAATAATAGTCGTGCATGAACTCACTCGGAAGTGTTTCCAACTGCTCGGCATCGTACTCCAAAAAATTCGGGTCTCCAAATGTCGTGTCTACCTGGTAATACTCTCCATCACACTGAACGATGTTCCATGCATGGTCTCCCCGATCGACCACATTTCCTGTGACATACAGTGCGACCATACCCATTCTCTGGAGCAGATACTGCGTAGCCTTCGAATAGCCGGCACACACTGTTTGTTTATTGACAAGAGCACTATATATATTCTGATTATCCGGGGCATCCGCCACATAATCAACGGTATCAATCAGATAGGTAAACGTGTTTTTCACATATTCGTATTGGGAAGTTCCCGTCTGAATCTGTTCCAATGCCTGCACTGTCTCTCTTTCAATTTCCTGCTCTCTTTGCTGTTTTACCGATGCATCGCAATTGTAAACCGGCTGCAGCACAATATACGAGCCATAAATCATACACTGATAAGAACCTTCTGTCCAGAAGATTTCCGGATGATCCGCCATGATCATATGTAGAATTTTTTCCATCTGCTCCTGATCTGCCTGGATTTTGATTGATGTATCCAGCTGATTGATTCCGTTTAGGATTTTCGTGTACAATATTCGTTCTTCTTCAGTTAAATTTGTAAAATAATAATATAGGCAATTGCTTTCATCGATTTCTGCCAGTTCGTAATTATCTTTTCCCTGATCATTTTCTCCCCGATTATCGTTTCCCAAATTTTCTATCTCAGAAGTAATCTGATCACGGATTGTCTCCAGTTGCGTTATTTTCTGAGGCACATCGTCCTCTGGATATTTCAGAAACAGAAATGCCACAAAGAAGAAAAGAGCAAGAAATACCCATGATTTTCTTCTGCGTTTGTATCTTCTGTTTGTTCTTCGATGATTTCTTCTGCGCATAAACTCCCCCTTTTTCATAAATTATACTTTTTCTGACAGTTGCAATGTATCCTGAATCCATCGTCTTTACAATCTGAAATTGCTTTCTCTTATTATATCGTACATTTACAAAAAAGAAAGCATCCAGTTTCCTGAATGCTTTTCCTATTTTTATTATTTATGCTCTTCTATCAGCTCCGGGAGAGTTTCCGCAGTTTCCACCACATTTTCTCTCTTCTGCTTTTTCGTTCTTCCCATGTAAATATACTGGATGAAATATCCCATCGTATACAGTACTGCTGCAAGCTTAATCAAAATGCCCACATATGGAATCTTCTTCAAAACTTCCAGTATGACGATACCAAGTACACTTGCCAGAAGCGCAGGCATCTTCTTCAAAAATACAGGGCCTAAGGATGCGCCTGCAAATGTAACCGATACGCAGATTAGAAGCACATACATGGTCGCTGTGATCATTGCAGTCGGAATACCAATCACGGTAATCATACAGATCACGGATACAATCGGAACGGTAATCAGTGCGATTGCTCCAGATCCAAACATTGCGCCTGTGCGTTCCCGAACCATAGAAGCGGACTGCTCCAGATGTTTTCTTCCAAACGCAAACAGCAGAAGGCCAATCACTGCCATTGCAACGGACCAGTAAATTGTGGATTTCACAGCTTTTGCAAAGCGCTGTCCTATTGTGTATGTACTTTCGTCGTCTTTCTTCTCGCTGTCTTTGTTGTCCTGATCTTCGACTGTTTTCTCAAATTCCAGCTCGCCAATCTTTGCCCCTGCCGGGATGATCGGTTCTGTCTTCGCTTCAATTTTCAGGTTTCCTGTTACAACTGCTCCGTCGCCAATTTCAACCTTCTCAGCCGAAATCTCAGCGTCACCCTCAATGGTTCCGTTTACCACTACCGTCTGTGCACTTGCTGTCAGTGCTTTCGCCTCACCGTCAAAAGTAACTTCTCTTCCGGTCGCCAGCACTCCATTACAAACCGTATCGGAATCAACCGAAATGCTGTTTCCTGCTGCTATGACATTTCCTTTGACATCGCTTCCATTTACTTTGATCCCATTACCTGCCAGATAAACAGAACCTCCGATTTTTGAATCAGCCACGGTCAGGTTCAACCCGGCCATTGCAATCGAATCATCGGACTTGCAGTTCTGCACCTTCAAATCTTTTCCGGCTCCGAAACCACTGAAGAACACGCCGCCTTCTACGATTTTATCCTCACCGGAAAAATAATAATTATTTGCTGTATCTGTATAGTCATCTGTATCAGCCGCCCAGACAGTCAGCGTACTGCTCAACAACAGCACTGCCGTCATCAGTAATGTAATGATAGAAATTCGTCTTTTTGATTTCATTTTCCTACCTCCTTCATGCCACTATTGTATCTTACGCCTGTGATTATGAATAGTTCCAAAACACAGCAAAATGTGTCAATTTTATAGGCACCGGATTGTTTTGTTCCGGGGCCTTTGCAGAAAAATTTTATTCATTGCATTTTAAGATATCTTCATAGAACGCATCAAGTTCTTTTTGTGAAGGGAATACGGCTACATACATTTGATTTCCCATAGCTCCGGACAATACATCCGGTATTCTCTCCACCATTTTCATATTTGCACCGTATTTCTCCATAATACCCTCATGACCCATGATGAAGTCTTTTCCATCTCTTCTTCCTGCAAAAGCACAGTATGCATGTTTTCCTACAGGCATCGTGGAGCGGTCAAATGCGATCATATCTGCCCAGATTTTATAAACATCTGTGCTGTGAGCAAAATCAATCATATCCGGTGTTACACCGCCGCTTGGTCTCATGTTGACCTCTAGAGCAACGAGTTCCCCCTTCTTTCCAAGTCCTTCCTGGTCTTTCAGAAGACGGAAAAATTCAAAATGAACGAAGCGACTCTTCACGCCAAAGCTTTTTACCGTTGCACGTCCGGCAGCCCTGGTGTCCTCCGGCAGGTTTTTCAAAATATAAAAGATTGAATTGTCGGAATTGTTCACAATATCCATAATAGACATCGGTGTGACGTTACCCGTCTCAAACATCGGCTCACCATTGGAATCAATAATGGCATCGTAGGAATTCACTTCACCGTTTACATACTCTTCCATGATATAAATCGTGTTTGGCCATTTCAGATCAAAAAACTGCTTCATCTGCTCTTCGTTTTCGATTTTAAACGTATGCGAAGCGCCAACACCGTTGTCTGGTTTGGCAACAACCGGATAATTGACCTTTTGTGCAAATGCCAGACAATTTTCCAGTGTGTCTACCATATGATAACGCGCGGTAGGAATTCCGGCCTGTGCATAATATTCTTTCATCTTGGATTTGAACTTAATGCGCGGAATGTCTTTTTCCTGAAAACCACTGGTGATGTTAAAATCTGTACGAAGCTTTGCATCGCGCTCCAGCCAGTATTCGTTGTTTGATTCCAACCAGTCGATTCTTCCGTGCTTGTAGGTCAGAAATGCGACTGCACGATACACTTCGTCGCTGTTTTCCAGACTACTTACCTTATAGTATTCGTTGAGACTGTCCTTCAAATCATTCGACAATTCATCATATGGCTGATCGCCGATACCTAGAACATTCAGGCCGTTTTTTTTCAATTCCCTGCAAAACTGCCAGTAATTTGTTGGAAAATTTGGTGAGATAAAAATAAAGTTGTTCATAATAACCCCCTTCTTCATTTGTGTTTTTTATCTATTTTTGTCCCAGTAAATACGGAACAAAATACTCTACCTGCTTATACCACCAGCACCAGTCGTGACTGCAGTCATATCCCCAGAAATCCACCCATGCGTCGATTCCCTTGTCTTGCAAAATGTACTGCAGCTGTCTTGTGGAATCGGGAAGTTCCCACGGTCCCTGTCCAACACAAATAATCGCCTTTTTCTTATTGTAAAGGTCAATATAAGGATGATCTTTCGGCATATTTGCCAGATAATGCACCGGTGAATTTGCATAGACCAGATCGTCCATGTAGGAATCAAATCCGTATTCTGCGCTGTAAATACCGCTGAGTGCCAACAGCCCGTCAAACAGATCTGGTCTTCGAAAATACAGATTTACTGCATGAGTAGCTCCCAGACTGCATCCAAACACCATCACTCCCGGATAACCTGTCCATCCGTTTCTTTCGTTTACCATGCCGCGCATAAATGGCACCATCTCATCGGTAATGTAGCGGATCCACTGCTCGTGGCGGCAAATGCGCCAGCGGGGATCTCCATTTTTATTTGACCAGGTTTCCTGATCAATGGTGTCAATCGCAAATACCATGACTTCTCCCGCATCAATCCACGGAGCCCACACATTTGTCATGGAAAAATTCTCGAAATCAAAAAATCGTCCGTCCTGGCAGGGAATAAAAAGGACTGGTCTTCCTGCATGACCGTAAACCTTACACTCCATATCGCGTCCCAGCGCAGGGCTATACTGTTTAAAATATTGTGTTTCCATTATTTTCCTCATCACTTCACATGTTCATCAGAATTATGGCTGATACATCAGCGTATTCATAAAGAACGGAATCTGTTTTTCCCAACTTGCTTCACAGTGATTTCCTCCAGGAACAATTCTGCTTTCCAGCATAATGTTTCGTTCCAGAAGCTGAGCTGTCACACTGGCAAACTGACTTGCCATGTTTACATGATGATGAAGCTCTCTGGAACCATAATCCATATATACAATCGTATCCGGCTGCAGTTTCGCATACTCAATCATATTTTTTAATTTATCTGTTGCAAACCAGATGGAAGGCGATAACGCAGCTGCGCGTGAAAAATACGGGTTGTATTCCAAAATCGCATACAAGCTCATCAGACCGCCCATAGAACTTCCGGCTATAAAAGTATGCTCGCGATCTGGTAATGTACGAAAACGGCTGTCAATATCTTTTTTAAAAGTATGTACCATCCAGTCCATCGTGCGTTTTCCATATCCTTCAATCGTTCCCAACTTTGGATCAACAAAAGAATACGGAGAATATTCCCGCAGTCTTCCGTTATCCGGACTGTGATTGCATTCCACAGCTGCGATAATCAGCTGCGTGTTTGTATAATCCATATATTCTTTCATGCCCCAGCATTTTCCATAAGTGGCATCTGAGTCAAAGAATACATTATGTCCATCGAACATATAAAGGACAGGATAACGTTTATAAGGTTCATAATTATAAGATTCCGGAAGATAAAGATAGGCAGTTCTTTCCTCATTACCTGTCAGTTCCGGAAGTGTAACTTTCCATTTGATGACCATAATTTCCTCCAGATAATCTTACGGTCAGAAAATTCTCTTTCTTTGAGAGGACCGCAAATATATTTCTTTGTAACTATACCACAGTGAAGTGAGAAAAGCAAAACAATTTAAAAGGCCTCCCTGTTTTATAACGCCTGTTAATAATCTTCCAGTGCAGTGTGACAAAAAAGACCACTTCCAGGCATTTTATCCCAGAAAGTGGTGTTTTGTTTTAGATATCAATTTAATACTCTTTCGTCACATCAGACAGCTCATACATCTCCATAAATTGATTGAGATCTTTCGCATTTCTTATCAACATAAATCTTTCAACACTTTTTTCAATTCACGAATAATCCCTTCCAGTACGATTGGCTTGGAAATAAACCCGTTCATACCACTATCAAGCGCTGCTTTCTTATCTTCATCGAAAGCATTTGCTGTCATAGCGATAATCGGGATAGAGGCTAACTGCAGATTATCCAGCTTGCGAATATGTCTCGTTGCCTCATGACCATCCATCACAGGCATTTGAATATCCATAAGCACCAAATCATACTCACCCGGTTTCGAGGATGCTACTTTTTTCACAGCTTCTGCACCATTTTCCGCCACATCTATGTAAAAACCATATTCACAGAGAATCTCCTGAGCAATCTCCCTGTTGAGTTCATTATCCTCAACCAGCAAAAGATGTTTGCCCTTGAAATTTTCAATCTGCTTATCGCCGAATATTCCCTGTGCTTCTTCCCCTTCTGTGCTCTTTTCTTGTACCTGCGATTGCTCTTTGATCCGAAGTTCCACGTAAAGAATAAACTCCGTTCCTTTCCCCTGTTCTGTCTGCACCTCAATGGTGCCACCCATCATATCAACAATACTTTTCGTGATAGACATGCCCAGTCCGGTTCCCTGAATCCGGCTGACGGTAGAAGAATGTTCCCTCTCAAAAGATTCAAAGATCCGCTCTGTAAACTCCTGACTCATGCCAATTCCGGTATCTTTGACACGAATTTCATACAAACCTTTTTCTGATGATTCATTCGGTAGCTGCGCAATGCGCAGGGAAATCGTTCCCCCAGGCATCGTGAACTTCATCGCATTCGATAACAGATTCAACAAAACCTGGTTTAATCTTGTCTTATCACAATATACATCCTCATTGGTTACATCAATTAAATCCATACGCAGCTGCAGCTGTTTTTCATGAACCTGTCCACTAATGATTGTCTTGATATCACGAAGCATATCCGACAGGTTTGCCTCTGTCTCTTCAAGGCTTACTTTTCCACTTTCAATACGACTCATATCCAGAATATCATTAATCAGAGAAAGCAGATGGTTGCCGGAAGAAAGAATCTTTGAAAAATAATCTTTTACCTTTTCCGCATTCTCGGCATTAGCTAATCCAAGCATTGCAAATCCAATGACTGCATTCATCGGAGTTCTGATATCATGTGACATATTCGACAGAAATACACTTTTGGATTGATTTGCCACTTCAGCAGCATGCAATGCCTCTTCGGCAGCCTCTCGCAACCTGTTTAGCTCCTGATTATTTTTCTGTTCGATCTCAACCAGCTGATTGCTGCGCTGTGCCTTAATGAAGCTCAGCACTGCCCATATCAGTACTGCCGCCAGGATAAACATAAATATGGCAAGCACCCGAAGCGTAGCTCCCATCATATTCATGGTACTGACTGCAACCTGAGCAGCCGGAATCAACAGCATCAATGTCATGTTATAATCTTGCAAATTCGCCAGGGAATAAAAATATTCTGTCTGATTGATTCGAATATTTGCAGCTGATATTCCTTCTTTTTCAAGCTTGTCTTTTACAATCTCAAAATTCCTTCCGCTTACGTATTCCGCCCCATCCAATGCTTTGAAAACATTATGGACCTTCAACACATCCTCTTCTTCCGAATCATAATACGCCAGGACGCCATTTTTCTTAATGATATAAGTGGATGCATGCCCTCCATAAGATTCCGTTGTGTAGTATTTTTTCACATACACAATGTCTTTCAATAAAACAATATGGGTAAAACGAATATTTTCTGTTTCAACCGTAATCGGTTTACTCAGTTTTTGCGCAAATGCCAGAAAGGCTCCCTCCACATTACTGGTATCAGAGACAAAGGTAGTTCTCTTTGCTCCATCTGAAAGATACTTCATGTCATCCCAGATTCCAGCCTCGCCATCACTCAGGTACGCCGTACCAGTTGATTCAATCATCATAATTCTGCATCCAAAAGCTTCCAGTTGGAATATTTTTTCCAGATGTTTGATTTCTTCTGTGAGAATTTCTATATTGCTGTAATCCTTTTCCTCTACGGTTTCATCAATTCCTTCCAGAATATTCCAGTGGGTCTCCAATCCATACTCAAGATTCACACGAATCTGTGCAATCATCTCATCCAACTGGGATGTCCGTTCGGCTGCTGTCTGCCGCTCCATAAACGAGCGAATATAAGCAATGCCAAACACCAGACATACTGCCATTACGAATGCAGACAGCAACGGAATGACATATTTATTTAATCTTTTATTATGTATCCTATCCTTACTCACTTTGTCATCTCCCTATCCGCCATCTGCATTCTTACTCTAACTGACTTTCATCCTCACAACAAGCACGGGGTTTTCGCCATTGTTTTATAACTATCTTATCGTAATATAATCCGTAGGCTCTTCCAGTTGTCCCTTTTTCTCAATCAGACGCTTCTTCAGTAATTCGATTGCTGTCGGAACGGTTTCAATCGGCATTACCTCAAATCCAACCAACTCCTGCACTACTGGAATATACCAGTCACGGTCACTGTAAATCACAGCAGAATACGTTGCATTGCGGTCAAGATCTTTCCCGTCCTTTGTCAATTTGTTCAGCGTATAGCCATTCTCAGTTCTGGTGATATCCATCTCAAAACCACTGGATACATACAAGGTACTGTCATTGGTAATCGCACCACGATTATTTTTCAATGCAAGCGTCTCCTCCACCAACTGATACAGCTGATCTCCGGTCAATTCTGTTTTAACCGGCCATCCCCCATCATTCTTTGACAGATATTCGAGATCTTTTTCCGTATAATCTCCTTCATAAATGTCGGATGCGATATAGCATGACTGGGCAAATAGCACATCAACACCTGTCTCCGCTCTCATCGTATTACAGATGGCAGATGCAGCCTGATTTCCGCGTTCTGCCGTAAAGTCATTGGAGTAAAAAGTATCCACATGTGCAGCCGCCTGAGTTTCCGTTTCCTCCGTTTCCAATTCCTCATTAAATGCATCAAAAGCCTCCTTCGGTGTCTGAAGCTCACCTTTCAGAATCTGCTGAACCACACTCTGAGAAACACGAAACATATCATTGGAGGCAAGACGAATATATATCTTATTGTCCTCAATGTAAGGTTTCAGGTTTTCCAGCTCAGGCAGCAGCTCCAATGTCACGTTCTTATTATACGGAATCATGTTCTTACCATACGAAATTTTTTCCTGTCCTTCCTGATTCAACATAGCTGTCATAATATCCAGAATCAGTTTTTCCCTTTCCGGATCATCCATGCCGTTGTTGCTGGCCGCTACCTGGAAAGTCGGATACGTCAGATACCAGTTTTCTCTTTCTGTGTCCCCCAAATAAGGAATCAGAGAAACTTTATCTTCTCCACGACCCTGGAATGTAATCACATCCGCACCAGTTCCACGATACATCGCAGCCTTACCTTCTGTAAATATTTCTTTCGGAATTCTGTTTACATATTCCACTTCCTCACTCAGACCTACTTTATCTTTCATATCGAAGAATTTTTCAAATACAGGCATCCAGACTTCTTCCGAAAGCTGGTTCGTACTTCCGCTTTCATACTGCTGACGCCACTCTCTTCCTTCCATAGACAAAAGATTTGCAATTGACATTCCCTGCAGTACTTCCATACACGTAAAATCAGAGGCAAAATCGGATACATAACCTTTGATTCCAACCTCTTCAAATGCCTGACAAGCAGCAATAAAACTGTCATAATTGGTAGGAACAGGAACCTGATACTCTTCAAATAAGGTTTCATTGATGATGAAACTATCTACCTCCGCACAGGCAGGAAGCCAGTTCACCGTTCCGTCATCATAAGTATAATTATCAAGATAGGTTCCATAATAAGTAGCAGCTAATTCTGTATCTCCCAGATCATACAGATAATCCTTCAACAATACTGCATCTTTCAGCGAAAAGCGGCGCACGGTCAGGATATCCGGCATATCTTCGTGGTCCTGACGAAACCTGTAATAATCAGTTGAATTTGCCGACAATTCAAATTTAAAGTCTACATCCGGAAATTTTTCGCAAAGATATTGCGTATAGCCATCCAGCATCTGGTTTCCCCAAAGTGCAACCACCACCTCTTCTTTTCCTTCTGCCGTTTTTTCCACAGTCTTTTCAGCTTCCTTGCTTCCACATCCAACCAGCAAAGATGCCCCCATAACCAGAACAAATAAAGAACTTACAACTTTTTTCATTTTCATCTCCTTTTCTCCCGCCTTACAAAATTATGAAAAACAGATTACATATACCCACTAACATTGCAACATTTTTTATTATTTATTGTTATTATAAGCCACAGACACGCAATCATGCAACTCGATTTTCTGATTCAGAAAATTCCATAAAAAATAGGCTTCGCCTATTCAACTCCCCTCCCCCTCAATCTTGAAATGAAATGGTGAGATGGTTACTTTTCATTACAATCGACATGAAGATGGCAAATATGTTGAGAAAAAAATACCTCAGTGTAAAATAAGATTACTGACTTTGCTAGGTTAGTGAAAAATCTTATTAAACAGAGAGGTATCTGAAATGAATTATAACACACAGAACGCAAAAATTGCATCCGCTTCCTCATTCTGGTTGATAAACCAGAATGAAAAAAAGTTTTACTGACAACTACCTTGACAATTAGCGCTCCATCGGTAACAAAAGCATAGCATACATCTCTTCTTCGCCTTTCCTCATTTTACCGAATTCTTTTTCCATCTGTGAATAAATTCTTTCAAACTGGTATAACTGCATAATTTTCTCCTCTATAAAATGTGTTTTCTATAGCAATTTTTTACTTTTCTGTTTTGGAAATTTTGCTTCCGAATAAATAGTTCCGCATTTCCAGATGAACCATCCTGCCATTGCTCCGAATGTATTAGTGACCACATCATCCAACTGGCAAAATCCTCTTTGTGTAATAAATTGGGAGCACTCAATGCCGCACGTACATAAAAAACCGGCGCACACACAAACCTGCATTTTCTGCATCTTCTTAAATACAACCGGCATAAGAACACCCAAAGGAATAAACATCATAATATTTTCTATGAAAAAAGCATGTGATATAGCTGTATATCCCCATGTGCTGAACAGTTTCAGATCCACTCCGCTTCTGCTTCCCGGTTCTCTGGAAAAGAAAGCCGTCTGCAAAAGAACTTGTCCATAAACAATAAGGAGAACCGAAGAAACAGATATGATTTTTCTTTTCCACACCATATATACAATCAGAATCAGAAGAGCAACTGTAATGGCAGGAATCAGATAACTAATCGGCTGTTGTAAATCGAGTATTATATTTTTCCATGTTTGAATCATTAACACCAACCTTTCATTTCCATCCGTTTTAAAATCAATTTGTTTGTGATTTATCTTATAGGTTCATTATATACGGTCAAAGATAAAAACAGGTCGCTGCCAGAGCGACCCTAAAAATCACGAAATGATGCAGGGGAGACCATGTTCTTCCAATTGAATATCAAGCTTTTTGTAATATCATTGCGAACAATCTTAAATGGCATATATTCTTTCCCCTTCAGATTTCAATTTTTCAGATTACAAGGTTTATGGCTGTTTTATTCATTATACTTTGCGAATTCCGTGAAGTCAATCGCACTTCCTTCGCCTGATTTTATTTTCCATTATTCTGATCTACATCTTAATTCCACAGTATTCCCAAGTCACTGTATCGAGCAAGAGAAACTCCTCTGTTCCAATCGGCTTTCCGTCTCTGTAAGTTGAGAACACATCGGTACTGATCAGATTTCCCTCTCTCGTAATTTCATCCATCGGCGTATGGCCCACAACCTGCAGTAACTTACGTGGCTTATATAATCTCATCTTTGAGTGCTGAGGTCTCAGCCAGATCGGTGATGCATCATTCCACATCTCTATTCTTCCGAGCTGATTGATTGTCTCTAACACAGCATCCACATCATTATATTTGGCACGCGGAACGTACTCCTCTACAAAGAAATTCAGCACGCCTCCATGAGAAAACAGAACGTTATCTATTCTCTGGACATACTTAATTGGATTATCCTCAGGAACTGCTACTCTCAAATCCAGCAATTTCCTTTGCACTGTAAGCGAGGCCATGGAGCTGTATCCGCTCTCCAGGCAATGCCACAGATAACTGAGATCGTGGTTTCCATAGCACCAGGCCGTGTCCGGAAATGCTTTTGCAAACCGGATAGCCTCATCGTAGGTTTCCTCATAGAGCGCAATATCATATTGCTTATCCCAATCATCGGGGATATCCATCAGACATACAGCACGATCAGCAATTCCCTGATGCATAAGAGCTGCAGCCTGTTTAAACATCTGTGGTTTAAGATGAACGTCAGGAATTACTAAAACTTTCATATCATCACCCT
>JALFVM010000020.1 GCA_022787145.1 Lachnospiraceae bacterium
AAACTTATGCAGGCTCTGGTAAAGCCTCATAGACAAAACTCAATCCTTACGGGAGAAGTCTGCCTATACGCATATAGCTTTATGTGTAGTATAGCAAAGTTCTCCTGTAACGGAAAGAGGGAAAATTACTGAAATTAATAACAAAGGATACAGGAGGACGGAACATGAACATTTTTCAGGAAGTGAAAGCACGTGTCACTGCAAGGCAGGCGGCAGAAAGGTATGGCTTAAGAGTGCGACGTAATGGGATGGCGTGCTGTCCTTTTCATAATGACAAACATCCCAGTTTGAAGATTGATCAGAATTATTACTGCTTTGCCTGTGGGGCAAAAGGAGATGCAGTCAATTATGTGGCGGTACTGTTTGGATTATCTCAGTTCGAAGCAGCGAAGAAGATCAACGAAGATTTTGCGATGGGAATTTCAATCGCGCAGCCAGAGGTAAAAAGAAAACAAAATTCAGGTGCCGGGAAAAAAGAGAAGGTTCCAACAAAAGAGGAACGGATTCAATTTGTTCAAAAGAAAATTGACGGATGGGCAAAGGATGCTAAAAATGTATTGCTGCGGTATCTGCGATGGATGGAATTCTGGAAGGAATTTTATAAGCCGGAATCCACGGAAGAGGAATGGCATCCGCTATTTGCCGAAGCCTTACAGAATGAAAGCAAGATCAGTTATCTGGTGGACATGCTGATGTTTGGAACGAACGAAGAGATTATGGATTTTTCCAGAACGGAAGGGAGGAGGTGAAGCGGTATGAACAGAGAATTACAGAATATGAGCGAGGAGTCCTTGCAGAACTTAGAGGAAATTGTGGAAACCGAGCTTCTGACAGTGGAGGATATCAGAAATCGTCTGGATGTCACAGAAAAGGGGAAAATCCGGCAGTCCATTCAGAACTGCAAATATGCGTTGGAGCATGATCCCTGTCTGAAAGGAGCCATCTGCAGAAATGAAATGACGTGTCAGATTGACATTATGAAGAAAATGCCCTGGAAAAGGCGGGGTGTTCATATGACGGACACCGATATGAACAATCTGGCGTTATATCTGGAAAAGAATTATGGACTGACCAGCGATCGGGTGATTGTAAAGGCAATCGATATCGTGGCGAATGAAAACAGTTTCCATCCGATACTTCAACATCTGGAGAGTCTGAAATGGGATGGGATACCAAGAATTCAGCATATGCTGACCCATTTCTTTGGAGCAGAAGATATTGCATATACCGGAGAGGTGATGAAGATGCATATGATGGGAGCAATCCGCAGGCTGTATGAGCCGGGAGCCAAATATGACATCATGCTCTGTCTGGTTGGAGGGCAGGGAACCGGAAAATCCACATTCTTCCGCTATCTGGCAATCAAAGATGACTGGTTTACGGACGATATGAAGCGGATCGATGATAAGAAGGTTTATGAATATCTGCAGGGACACTGGATCGTGGAAATGTCAGAAATGAATGCAGTGGCAAATGCTAAGAGTATTGAAGAGACGAAATCATTCCTGAGCCGGCAGAAGGATATATATCGTATCCCATATGAAAGGCGGGCAGAGGACAGATATCGACAGTGTGTATTTTGCGGTACTTCCAATGACTTGAATTTTCTTCCATTTGACCGCACAGGGAACCGGAGATTTGCACCGGTCAGAGTATTTCCAGAAAAAGCGGAAACCACCATTTATGAAAATGAAGCAGAATCCAGAGCATACATTATCCAGGCGTGGGCGGAGGCAATGGAGATCTATCGAAGCGGAGACTATCCAATGACCTTTTCGCCGGCGATGGAAGATCACGTCAAACTTCTGCAAAGGGAATTTATGCCGGAAGATACCCAGACAGGCATGATCCAGGCATTCCTTGATGCATACGAAGAAGATTATGTGTGTTCCACCATTATCTTTCAACAGGTATTCCATCAGGAAGGAATCGTGCCAAAATGGCAGTCAAAAGAAATCGGTGATCTGATGGACAATGAGATCATCGGCTGGACGAAACATGGTAATCACAGGTTTGGTGGCGCTATTGGAACGCAGAGGTCGTGGAAACGGATTCAGCCAAAAAAAGATGAAGAGGGATTCCTGAAGGTGGATGAAAACATGGAAATCCCATTTGATTAAGCATTACTTTTAAAATGTTTTGAGCCCTGTTCACAGGTTTCTGTTCACAAATATCCGGGCGGAATGTGAACAAGAAGGTGTGAACAGGAGCGAAAAAACTTTGAAAACAAAACAGAAACGAGAAACAGCCCGGGAACGGGCATCTGTAAAAATGGCGGATACGCCAGTCAGAAAAAATTAATCATCAGTACATATGGAATTATCCAAGTATGACAAAAAGAGCCCTCGGCGATTGAGAGCGAAATACACCCATCGCACAAGCTAAAGCTTATACTCTGTGTCTTTCGTCCTCCCGGAGGGCCTCGCAGGGGCGGGAGTTGCCTGCCAAAGTATTCTGCAGAAACGAATAATAGTGGTGATTTCTAATGGCAGCGTATCCGGCGGAAAGGAGGTACTGTGAACAAACGAAATCATAGTTTTGTGATGGAAAGCAAGCTGCATGACGTAAAAGGCAGAGTGGATTATATCAGCAGCCCCAAGCGGCAGGAAAATCTGTATGCTGTCTTTTCCAATGTGGAGGACAGCTACTGGGATCTGCTTGCCGAACAGAATCAGAGGGATTTTGCGAAAAGCGGAACGGAAGGGAACTGTATTGAAGCCAGAGAGTTGATTATTATGTTACCGCCGAGTCTAATCGATTATAACCATGAGATTCTGCTGAAATATATAACATCGAAATTTCTGGAAAAGTATGATGTGGGCTGCTGTGCTGCTTTGCATCATAATAAGAGTAAAACGAATCTACATATCCATCTGATTTTCTCTGAACGGGAAATTCGACAGGAAGTGGAGCGGAAAACTGCCAGCAGAAATATGTTTTATAATGAATCCGGAAAGCATGTGAGGACGAAAAAGGATATTTTGAATAAGGACGGAAATCTCCGATCTAGATGTAAGATTATCAAAAAAGGGGAAGTGTATGAGACGAATTTCTTTCAACCAAAGAAAGAGAAATTTAAGTCCCATGCATTTCTTGAAAATATAAAGCAAGTCATGACGGATGCCATCAATGAGATTGTGAAAGATGAAAATGAGAAGTTGCAGGTATTTCAGAAAGGCGGTCCTTATCTTGCTACCAAGAAGATTGGGAAAAACAATCCCAAAGAAGCGGAGATCAGGGCAGATAATTATCTCCGGCAGGAATGGAACCGGAATGTAGATCGGGCATTGCTTACAGGTGCATCAGAAGTAGAAGTGATGATGGCAAAGCAATCACAGATTGATGAACCGGTGGCGGAATCCCTCCGGCAACATGGGCAGGATCCGAAATTATTTACCGGAATCCTTCAAAAAGCAGTCGGATACCTAAGGGGATTTGTAGAATTTCTGCGAGAGATGAAATACTGCGATAGAGATCCAGAAGGAAATCCTCTGATTGATCATGATATGCGGATTGACATTACGCCAGAACCACTTCCAGAAAAACCGAAAGGAAAAAGACCTTCTTCCGAAAAGCAGGAAGCAGAGGTTATGCGATTGCAACAGATTCTAAATAAGATGAAAAAGCAGGAACAGAAGATCTATGCCATTGAGAAAGCAATCGTGAAACTGGAAAAAGATCTGAAGGAAGTAAAAAAGAAATGGTTCCACAAAAAAGAGCAGAAGGAACTGGAAGGAAAGATTGATGCGAAGAAAGCTCAACTGGAAAAGGCAAAAGATACACTGGATTTAATACCGGCTCAGCATGGATATCAAAATGCACTGGAAGTTACAAAGGCAATGAAGCTTGCGAAAGCGGAATTAAAGAAAGCTCAACAGGCTCAGAAGGAATGGGATGCTCAGGAGTTGAAACAGGAGAAACTGTATCTGACGATTCCGGCAAATGTGAGCAATATGCGAGTACGGGATGTGCAGAAAAGTACCGGACAGAAAAGAAGTATTCATGAACGGTTGGAGGAGAAAAAACAGATCGTGGAGCAACAAACAAAGAGGAAGCAGAGAAGTGGAATGGAACTATAACTCGTATATATTTGGAGAATAAGACTGATAAGCAAAACCCTGGATGGCAGAATGAAAACTGTTGATCCAGGGTTATTTATTGTAGGATAGTCCATTAAATATTGTGTTGAAATCGGTATGAAATATTTCAGTCAAGGCAATGAGTTCACTAATCTTGATGTTGTAGGTACCTGCTTCAATCTGAGAGTAAATGCTGCGGGTGGTTGAAAGATTCCGAAGCTGTAACTGAGCAACAACCTGTTCTTGTGTGAGATTAGCGGAAGTTCTTAAATTTCGTAAATTATTTCCAAGGGAAACGTCATTGATTTGTCGTAGCTTTTGCTCCATAAATAATCCATACCTTTCATTTGCATCACTGTGCTTTTATTGATTTTACTTGAAAAATTTCATATAATTGCAACGTATAGATTGCAAAAAAGGAGAATAGGAGCATGTTCAAGAGACGGATATGGATATTGTGTGTAATCGTGGTATTGATTCTTCTGACGAAACATTTTTGGGAATCAAAACCAAAGGAAGATTTAGCAATGAAGCCAGATGTGGTAAATAGTATAAGCATAAATCAAGATCAGTACCTCACAGTAGTTGCAAATCGAAGTAAGATTGAAGATAAGGAGGAATTTGCAGATTTACTGATTCAGATGTATAAAGAAAATTCATTTCAAACAATTAAGTTTTCTGGCGATATAAGGGGTATGACCAGTGTGAATATGAGGGTGTATCTTCAGAGGGAAGAAATAGAAGGACACGCGCCGGTAATGATAGTACAGTATGGAAAAGGAGTTGGCAATTTGTGTAAATCAGAACGAATTATAGCGATTGAATATTAGTGGAAAATGTATGAAGGGAAATGTTAAGTAAGATGAAATAGAATCAGAGATGGTGTATAATAAATGTTAACATAGAAATACAGATTAATTATGTTCTGGAAATAAGGGAAGTCACAACGAAGATAAATTTGTAGATTTTTGGAGAAAAAGATAATGAAAGATTACATTGAAGTAAAATCAAATGGAAGAGTTAGAGCAAAAAAAGGAACGAATACGAGAACGCCATACCATCATCAAAAAGATGCTATGAGAAAACTTAGCATTATAAATGAGGAAAAGTCATTTAGTACATTGGTTGTATTACCTACTGGTGGCGGAAAAACATATAC
>JALFVM010000033.1 GCA_022787145.1 Lachnospiraceae bacterium
TTGGGATGTTCCTGGTAGTCAGCATATTCATCCAGCTCCCTTGCTTCAGGGAAATCCTTCACCAGTTTTACGATAAGCTGTTCCTGTTTTCGAGTGGGAGAGCGGTCATCCTGGATCAACTCGACCCGTTCACGGGTGGCGATGTATCGCATGTAGCCGCCTGCAGAGCGTCCGCCTCCACACTTGATGTACGGACTTTTGACGATCAGCCTTGCCATCCGTCATCATCCTCCACGGATTCCCGCACCCGTTTTTCAAACGAGATGCGGCCATTGGTCTGCTTCACATTTCGGACGCTCTCCGCACGGCGTCGGCGCAGGTCCTCCTCACTGAACTGAAAGCTGTCCGCGATGATCCCGGAGAGCATATCCAACTCCACCGCCTGTTTGTAGGCCAGCGATGCCAAATGGTTTTCCATTTGCCCCACTCGACCGTCCAGGTATGACTGGATGGAGGTTGGAAGGAACAGCCCAGCTTCGTTGGCACTGAGATAGTCCAGGTAGAAATCGATGGCCCGCTCAATGAATCCGGTGATGCTGCGGCTACCGTCCTCCTGATATCGTCGCTCCAATCGTGCCTTTTTCTCAGGGGTGAGATAGAGGGCAAATTTTTCTTTCTTGCTCAAAGTAGCTTCCTTTCCGGGGTATGACCCCTACTTTTTTCTTGGAGGAGTACGCTTTCGGGGATAACGACCGCAGAAGTGATAGTAGTCTTCTGTTTTTGACCCCACTTTGGAACTCCCTGAAAACTCCCGTAACTGCCCGCACTGCGGGCAGAAGTGACCGAACAGGGCGTCGCGCTTGACGCCTGTTCTTTATCCTGCTTTGACTTTCGTCCTTCGTCAGCTCTCAAAAGGCGGCCCAAATCCGTCCTCACAGCCCTGGCCGGTTCTGTTCCCGCCGCTCCCAGCAAAATCGCACACAGCGGCTCACAGGGGCGAACACGGCCTTGTTTTCCGCAGTTCCTCCGCTACCCGCTGACGTTCCGTGGTTTCCGCCAGCTTCACCATCTGCCGCTCATAGGAATGGTCGACAGCTTTCTGAATCGGAAGGATGGTGTAGGAGTTATTGCCGTTCCACTTCATTCCCTGGCTGTCGGCATAGCTGGTGTGCTCTTTTGTGATAAACTGCCTGTCCTCCAGCTTGGCGATGTGCTTCATCACCGTGTTCACGGCCAGCCCCACAGTGGCGGAGATGGTTTTGTAACTGGGGTGGCACTGATGGCTGCTGCGGTCTTCACAGTAGAGCAGGTAGGCGTAGACGGTGATCGCGCCATGCCCCAGGTCCAGGGAAAAGATTTCGTTGGGGAGGGAGAAAAACTTTCCTGTGCGCTTGTGCGTGAACACTGGAACCATCTGCGGCGAGATCAGATTTCGCTTGATCAGAGCATCCAACTGCTTTTGAGCCATGTCTGGGCCCATGTGGAGCAGCGCTGCGATCTCGTCCACACTCGGCACCGCATCACCCTTATGGTGGCAGTTGAGATAGCAGAGGTAGGCGAGGATACTGAAGGCGGGGGGCGGTAGCTTCAGCCCCCAGATTTCGTTGGGCAGCGAGAACCGATACGTTCTCGCGTCTTTCTGATAGGTGAGCGCAGTCATTCGCGGACACCTCCTTCCGTGTGTTTGGTGACCCATTGGATGAACGCTTCCTTGGGAACCACCATCCTGCTGCCGACATTCAGCACCGGGAAGTCCGGTTCGTGCATCAGCTCATAGCTGGTGGAGGACGATACCCCCAGCACCTTCGCCACCATATCGGCGTTGAGGAACAGAGGCAGGTCGTCGTAGGAGCTGTACTGTGATTGTTTCATTTTCGATTTCTCCTTTGCAAAAAGTAAGGGCATCAGCGGCGACGCTGATGCCCTCCTGCTTGTATTGTGTCGGAGATTTTGATAAGATAATAAAAAGTCGGGACGATTTATTTTTCACGTGGGACAATTTTTCCGGAGGAGGCGAGCGCGTGGACGGGGATATCGTTTTCTATATCCATGGGGATACGATCGAGTACGGCGGGGAATTATTTTCCGCCGGCGAACTGACAGCGGATATTTTGAACCTGTCACTGAAGGACTATCAGGGCATTCAGAAAAACGTCCGGCGCATGAAGGACCTTAAGGAGCAGTACGAGCGCACCCAGGACCGGGAATTTTGGCGGAAGCTCAACTACCAGTTCATGGCTCTGCGTAAGCGGATGATGGAGTTCCGGGTGTTTCAGATCTTGCTTCGGGATGACAGCAAATTTTTCAACGAGGCCCGGCAGTACACCGAGTATCGTTCCTCGCTGCCGGAAGAAGATCTGGACTATGAGGATTTTTCCGCTGATCAATGGGTAGACATGGCGGAGCAGGCGGAGACAACCGGCCAGATCCCGGTCCCACTTCTGATTTTCCCCGGAGGGCGGAAAACAAAGTGGCTCTATTATCGAAAGCAGATGAATCGCTACGAACGCTATCTGGGCGATGTCGCGTGCTTCAATCCTACTATCCATAACTTCATCCACTTTCTCCTCTCCAAGCTGGAGCATAACTCTCCGGAGAACTATGCCGCTGCCCTCTATCAGCTCTACAACGATGAACGGCTGGTGGAGAAGCTGATCGTTAATCCCAGAAGCTTGGAGCAGCCGTTTTATCAGAAATATGACCACTGTGTTGTGAGCTATGTGCCGCGGGAGCTGCCGGACAAGCGTTTCGCCATTTGCCAGGAGCACACCACCGACAGTTTGCAGATGCTGCTGAAGGCGGATTACATGACGGCTCTGAATGCCGGACACAACATCCGCCAGTGCGTTGTCTGCAAAAAATATTTTCTGGTGAAGGGCGGCGCTCATGCACTATATTGCGAGGGGGCCTGTCCTCATGCGCCGAAGTATACCTGCCGGCAGTTCGGAACTTATGAAGTTCAGAAGGAACTGGCCCGGGATGTGCCGAAGATCCAGTCAAAGCTCACCGCTTTTGAACGGATACGGAAGGACCAAAAGCGGGACATTATCACGGCGGAGGAAGCGCGGCGGCTGAAGGATACGGTCAGGGATATGCTGTTCGATGCGCTCAATGAGGCGGATGTCTCCAATGAGGACTTTGAACGATCCATCTCCAGTGAGAGACTTTACCCATACTGCGGTGTTACCCGAAAGGCGAAACCCAGAGGGCGTCCCCGAAAGGGCGGTGGGGACGCATGAGCGACCAGGAATTACTGGACCGAATCGCGCAGGGAGACCAAGCCTCGCTGACGGAACTGTGTGATAGCCATGCTGAATTGATTCGGAAGCGTGCGCTGTGGATCGCCCGACAATACAACTGCCTGCGTCCCAGCAATCGTGGAGGTTGGAGCGACTATACGAAAGAAACGCTCTCCGAACTGGAGAGCGTTGGGATGCTGGCATTGATCGAATGCGCCAGGAATGGAGGTTACGATAGCTCCAAGGGAGCCTTTGGAACCTACATCGTGCCATTTCTGGACGGCGCGATGCGGCGGCACCTGGAATCCAGCATGGGGACCCTTTCCCTTGACAGGGACAGCATGGGGCTGGTGCGCAAGGCACAGATGCTCTATCATCGGGATGGGAAAGAGATGAACGAAATCGCAGAGGAGTTGGGTGTCTCTTTATCAGAAGCAGCCAGGGCGTTAGCCTATCCCACGCATTTCTTCTCAGTCTATGATTTGCCAACTCCGGAGGAGGACGGAGACATATTTGAGTACCTCATGTCTGATCGGATGTCTGTATCTGCGGAGGGAATCGCCCTTTGGGTACTTACGATGAAGTCCCTGCATGAGCAGTTTCAAAGCCTGTCCAAACGGGAACAGGATATTCTGGGCAGGAGCTTCGGCGTTTTTGGTTACACAAAAACGGACCTGCGGGAGATCGCCATCCGAAACAGGCTCCGGGAAGACAGCGTAGAGAAGGCGAAAAAGCAGGCGCTGAAAAAGCTGCGGGAACGCTGTCTGGACAGTATGGCATGGAAGCTCCGCCGGGTTCGGGGGCTCGTGGACCGGGCGGAGCTAGGGGAGTCCGAGCCTTTGGCATATCGCGTGTGGTGGATGCAGAAGTGAGGATGTGTTATCATTTTCAATACCATAGCAAAGGCCAGACTAATAATAAGCATCATGATGTAAAATTTGGAGTTGATGTCTCTTGACAAAGCTAGGGGATGAAAGATATAATAAAATCTACTAAAGAATGGAGGCGCACGTACATGGTGGATAATGCCGCTAAGACTGAGTACCAGTTCGTTGGCGATTTTTCGGATGAGGCCAAGGAGGACTTTCTCAAGTTTTTGGATGAGTTACATGAGCAAGAGCATAACTGTGGAGTTGTGTCTCATACGAACCACTCCAACCACAACAATTGGTAAGAAGCCTTAATAGAAGCAATTTGAAAATCGTTGTAACAGTTCAGAAGTCATGTAAGCTAAAAGGCTTCTTGTAAAACTGTTACAACGATTTTTATATGCAAATAATTTTAATATATTGAAACTGATTAGGCTGGAAAAGTGAATTCTGCGGCTACTTTTCCCACATATAAATCCGGGCACCGCACCGGAGTAGGTGCTATTTATGGAGATTTTGGTTAACAAAGCATATGCAAATAACCTCAAAAATATTGATGTCAGATTGCCTATAGGTAAGGTGATAGGCATTGCTGGTGTATCTGGCTCAGGTAAGAGTACACTTGTTAAGGATATACTATCTGCATATGGTGCCCAGAACTATGCTCTTTCACTTCCAATGTTTGAAAGAGGATTTATTGCTAGCAATTCTGTTGTGCCAGTAGATTCTATTGATAATCTTCCAGCAACGTTAATGATTGATGTTGTAAATAGTGTAAATAACCCAAGCTCAACATTATCAACTGTTACTGGGATTCATTCACTGTTGAGAGAATTGTATTATAAATTTGGAGTGTATCGCTGTTCAACTTGTAACAATACAATTGAGAATGATGTTTATGAGATTCTTCCCCAAGTGCCACATTCTATCTTTGCTGAGGTCAAGTGTGATTCTCGCTACAATGAAAAAGTGAGTGCTATTAAAGAAAATTTCATGATCCAAAAAGCAGAGTATTATGACAAAGATGATAAGCATCAATCAAAAAAGGTAGTAGATGGGTATGTGAGGTTGTTCCTCAAGGTTGATTCAAATAAAATCAGATCAGCAGCTCAGACATTAAAGAGATGTGCCAACACGTCACTTAAGGCACTGCTATTGAAGAGCAATACTGTAGTTGATACAAGAACACATACCATGTGCGGGCATTGTTTTACCATTCTTCCTAGGAGGAGTATGGGGCTGTTTTCGTTTAATGTATCTGCGCATGATGGTGGCGGTGCATGTGTAAACTGTTCTGGGACTGGGCGAGTTATGGCCTGTAATGTACAGGCAATGATCCGTCAGGATATTTCAATGAACAGTGGTGGAATACCCACCATAACGGATAAAGGAATACAGTACACAACTGTCACAGAGAAATTCTTAGCTGCAGTGGCTCAGAAATATGGCTTTTCATGGAGTGACACATTTGTGGAACTAACTGAACAACAGCAAAAAGTCATTTTGGACGGGACAGAGGAGCCAATTGCATTTACGGATCGCCGGGGCGCCAATGGAGGAAGGAAAACGGAGCGCTTCTTGGGGGTCAAAACATATACAGTTGAGAGTTATAGGGCAGGAAAAGGGATAAATACACTAAGCAATTATGTCCAGGATGGGATTTGCCCAGAGTGTAATGGTAATCGCCTAGATAAAGTCACTGAGCAAATTACATACCAAGGTACAACCTTAAGACAACTATTATCGCTAAACCTCCGTGAGTTAGGGGAAATAGTTGATTCTTGGATTACAAAGGTATCGCCTAATGAAAGAACTATTCTTGAGCAAATTAGGGCCAGAGTAAGTGCCTATGCAGATGTAGGTTGTGACTATCTTGAGTTAAATAGGCAATCTACAACATTAAGCGGCGGAGAACTTCAGCGTTTACGCCTGTGCGCTTTCTTCTCAAGTAACATTACTAACGCTTGTATTTTGTTAGATGAGCCTACAACCGGATTACATCAAAAGGATATTGAGAGACTTGCAGCACTCCTACATAGGCTTCAATCAATGGGACATACCGTAATTCTAGTTGAACACAATAGGCAGATACTGTCTACATGCGACTACATATTAGAGTTAGGCCCTGGTGGAGGGGCTGAGGGTGGTGAAGTACAGTTTGGTGGCTGGTTGGATGGTACAGAAAACGATTGCAAGAAGTTTGGAGTGCTGAGAAATTCAGCTTCAACTAATGCACCAGTTATCAAATTAACTTCAAATAGCAATTCTCAAACTATCCATATTGATGACTTTTCAGCACTTTATATAAAGCATCAATCTGTATCTTTTCCAACTAACAGTTTAATTGCAGTTTGTGGTGTTTCAGGTAGTGGCAAATCTACCTTTGTTAACTATTGCCTTATACCATATCTCAATGATAATGCAAAGACATTAGGTATTAAACACATTGATAACTTTGGACAGAAAAATGCAACAAGAAGTGCTACATCAAATGTCGGAAGTCTGCTTGGGATAAATGAAAAAATCGCACAGCTCTATGCCAAAGCAAGCGGATTAAGTAAAGGAAACTTCATGATCAATACCACGGAGGGCAAATGCCCAGTGTGTAATGGAAAGGGACTTATTGCATTAGAGGAAGGTGTAGATGAAACATGCCCTAACTGCGAGGGCAGAATGTTTAGTGATGAAGTCCTCCAGAAAGGGTATCAAGGACTGAACATCTTAGAGTTCTTACAAACATCTGTAAAGCAACTCATTCCCCGGGTTCAAGACGATAAAAAGTTGAGTAAGATATTTGGCCTGTGTGAACAAATTGGAGTTGGATATCTTTCTTTAGCTAGAACGTCTAAGACATTGTCCAAAGGCGAGATTCAGAGAATTAAACTTGTAAATGTACTCTCTAATGCTGAGAAAGGCAATGTTTATATTCTGGATGAGCCATCTAAGGGCTTGCATCCTTTTGATATTAGTAAACTGTTAAGCATCATATCTAAGATAGTCAAAAACGGAAATACAGTAATTGTAGTTGAACATAACATTGATTTTATATCTCAATGCAATTATGCTATTGAATTTGGACCTTCATCAGGAAAGAATGGTGGGAAAGTAGTCTTTTCGGGTAATGTTGATGACTTGAAGTGTGCCGATACAGCAACAGGTTTGGCACTACAGAGCAAGAGAATTGAGATTGGCCATAGTAAGGCTCCTAGTTTGGGTGCTTTTGATAGTATTAAAGACATAAAGATACTGGGGGAAAATACAATTCAGAAAAACGATGTTAATTATATCAATATTCCCTCGAAAGATATGGATAGACTCTTTGCATATACAAATGGAGAGTATCTGAATGCTGCTATGCCTGCTAGTACATTTTTTGTGACAAGACCAAATGATGACGATTTTCAACTCTTTGGATGTAAGATGCCCATTATAAGACCAGTAGGTATAGGCAGCACGACATTTGGCAGAAAGACTAGAATCGTTGATGCCCTGGATTTGTACGCTCATATTTCAAGATATTTCTTACCAATAGAAGCAAGGAACACAGTTGGTGAGCATTTCGTGCCAGATGCTTTTTCACCGGGGAGTTCAGTAGGAAAGTGCCCTGTATGTAAGGGATTTGGAGAACTGGAGCAATTTGATTTTAGGCTGGCTTTTTCCAACGGAGTGATTACACCATCTATTGAGACTTTGCTTAGGAAAAGGACAAACTATGTAATTGCAAAGAAATATCTCAAAAAAGACTATGACCTAGATATATTTCGCCCATTTGATGAGTTATCTGAGGAAGAACAGACTGTGCTTCTTTTTGGTGATAGGCAACGTAAGTTTTATGACAAGGGTAAGGAATACTATTGGGAGGGCCTAAACCGCCTTGTGACCAAGGAATTGAGATACTTAGAAGACGGGACATTAGCGGAGATGATTCATGCCAGCAAGTGTGTATCACCGTGTAGAGCTTGCAGGGGGACACTCTTAAGTAAAACTTATAGTGATATGGATCATTCCGTACTGGGATACAGTCAGTTTATGAGTTGTTCATTCAAGGATTTACTCCAAGCTATTAAGAGCGATACTAGGGCGGATAAGCAGTTAATTAATGCAATTGATGTAATTGTTAAATTGGGCCTTGGAGAATATAACTGTTTTACAAAGGTGTCTACCCTGAGTAAAGCAGAGCAGGCATTAATTCAGCTTGCAGCCTATTTAATCCATCCAGTGTGTGATGCTATCATTGCAATAAATAGTGATACAATTAGGTCGTGTATACCAACAGAAGCTATATTGAAGGAAATTATCAGGAATTGCACAGTAATTATTAACAAAGGTAGAGAAGTGTAGCATATGAGTAACTCTATATCTCACAGAGAAGTTGAATCACACATTGTACTGGGATATAAATGCAATCACTATTGTCGGCATTGTGTTGTTCAAGTGAAGCGTACTCGTGCAGAGGAAGAATATATAAGTGATCTTTCAAAAAGTGAGGCAATTAACGCAATAAAAACAGCGATAGATAACGGCGCAACTAAAATAGTCTTTACAGGAGGAGAGCCAACCCTTAGAGAAGATCTGCCAGATTTGATATTATATTGCCTGGAAAATGGATGTAGTGTACAGATTCAAACCAATGGTTCATTGACAGACAAAATCAAAGAAATCTGCAATTGTAGCACAGAACATTTGGATATGCTTGAGTTCATGATTCCGCTACATAGTGCCAATGAAAAAACTCATGACTTTATTTGCAGAAGTACGAATGGCTTCAACCAGGCAATTGAGAGCTTAAAATACATTGCAAACGCAGGAGTCAAAATAATAGGTAAGATTGTACTCACAAAATTTACTGACAGATTGAGTGATATTTGCAGAGTTTATGAGACAATTGGTGCTTCAAGCATAATAATTGCATATCCTCACTGTGTCAGCTTTCCAGTAGACGTTATCAGGGAAGTGGATTTAAAGGAAGAGGACACAAGGAGAATATTTGATACATTCTATAATGATGAATTCACCATACCAATTATTCTTCAAGCATTTCCAAGGTGTTTTGTTGGGGAACATCCTCAGGCTGTTATTCAAGAAGAACAAGATGATTTTCTGGCATTGGAAATAGTTGAGCATCAGTTTAGGAATGAGGATGGAAAGCAGTGGCATGATTTCAGAAAGTTAGATAAGAGGAAATTTAACCATTGTACATTTTGCAAGTATAATAAAAACTGCGAAGGAATATGGAAGGATTACATGAAGGCCTATGGAGATTAGTAATCACGATTTAGTGTTAATCCTTAAAAATGCTGGAACAGCATGTAATATAGGATGCAAATATTGTGCTGAGGCACGAAAAAAGCAAGTTAACCTAACTAATGCTAATACTGTCACTCTGGATGATATTGAGCAGCTTATAAATCTAACAGCCTCAGTAAATAATGTGACTGTTCTATTCCACGGTGGGGAGCCACTTTTGCTTCCGATTAGCTATTATGAAGAGATTATAAAAAAATGGCGTCAGAAGCGTGATGATGTTTATTTTGGATTCCAGACTAATGCTACACTGATTAATGATAAATGGCTTGACTTTTTTGAGGAACACAGAGATATTGTTGGCATCTCTATTAGTCTTGATGGAGATAAGGAAGCCAATTCAAATCGAGTAGGGAAAGATGGCAGGCCTACGTTTTCCAATGTGATTGATGCCCTAGATCAACTGCAAAGTAGAAGTCTGACTACGGGGATGATAAGCACATTAACAAAGGCAGCATTAGGACGTGAACAGGAGTTGTTTGAACTTGTATCTCAGTATAGCAATATTCGTTTCCTAAAGTTAAATCCATGTTATGATATGTGGTCTGATGGAAGTGTGCCAGAATGGGGCATTCTTCCTAACGAGTATGCACAGTATGTTCTTAATTTCTTTGACATCATGTTTAAGAGTCAATATCTAAAGAAATTGGACGTTGAGCCAATACTTAGTATCATTAAGAGCCTTGAGGGGATTGACAACTCTTTTTGTAACTTCTGCAATAAAAAGTGTAATCACTTTTTAAGTATTTATCCTGGCGGCAGGGCGATAGCATGCGACAACTTCACCTTGGAAGATGGATTATACCCCGACTTATATACACAGAATAATATTAGTGAGCTTTTGGAAAAGCAACCTCAACCACTGTTTGATCAACTGGACTCCCTATTGGAAGATTGCAGGAAGTGTGGGTATCAAGCTATTTGTCACGGAGGATGTTTAGCTGTGAGGCGTAGATATTCACAATACGGGAAAAACGGAGAAGCAGAATTATATTGTGGAGAGATGCGTAGAACAATTGAATATATAAAAAGACGGATTGAAAGTGTGCGGAAATAGGATGAATGTCTTAGATATAAAATTGACCTACAAGTGTAATAATCGTTGTTCGCTATGTTGCCAAGACGATGAGATTAAGAACAATAAAAGCACCCTTGCAGGATCAACAATATATGAGTACATAAAGAAAATGCCACTTGATGAAATTGAGAATACAAAGGTTGTACTTACTGGTGGAGAACCAACATTGCATCCTAATATACTTGAAATCATTAAAATGTTGAGGGGGGAGGGATTTAAGGCAATACAGCTACAATCTAACCTCACGTTGAAGTCCCTAGCAATAGGCACAGAAGATCTGGTGAATGCTGGAATCACTAGTTTTGGAATATCACTGCATGGATGCACGGCAGAAATGCATGAGAGTTTTACCAACACAAAAGGGTCTTTTACCAACACGGTGAACAATCTAATCAAGTTATCACAATTGGGCATTCCTGTTGCATTGAACTGTGTCATATCTAAATATAATATTAACAATCTCTCCGATATAGTAACTTTTGCGGCAAAGAAACATCTTGCTGATAGTATCCAATTTGCGTTTATTCACATTACAGGACGCGCAGATAAACATCATAATCTTATACCTACAATTTCTTCTGCTGCCGGTGCAGTACAAAAGGCTGTAGTTATTGCAAACCGGTTTGGTATTGATATAAAGAGTGAAGCAATTCCTTTTTGCCTAATGCATGGATTTGAAAGAAATGTAGCGGAACTTGAGAAGTTGAGCTACATTACAATTTTAGACAAAACTGGTGCCATGAATTTCTCAGAGCATAGAGAAGAAAGCCTGAAAACAAAATGTGAAGTGTGTAAGCAATGTCTGTTCTACTCAATGTGTGAAGGGCCTTGGGCTGAGTATCCACAGCTGTTTGGATGGGAGGAATTCATTCCAGTTCGGAGTGTGAAGCCTTATGCTTGAAATCGATACTTCTCATTTGATTGGAGAAGGTAGCAATAGTAAGGTTTATTGTTGCTACCTAGATGGGGTGGAGTATGCGGCCAAAGTACCTCGCAATGCTGAACGATTTATAAGTTGTGCTTTACAGGCGAATTCCTTAGTAACCTGCCAAGAAGCAGATATTTCATTTATTACTCCAAGAGTTGTTCAGTATGAAAAACATAATGACACTTGGGGAGAAGTACTCGTAATGGATAAGCTCAATGATATTTATCCTATTAGTTTTTTGGTGAGAAATGGAATGGTAGATCGTGAGTATATAATAAGCTGTGCAGCTAAGGCAATTGCTGAACTGCACAGATTGGGCATTTCTGGTTTTGATGCTGAGTTTTATTGGTCATATGAACATAAAAAACTGGCATTACTGGATCTGGGACCAAGATACACTATCGGATATTCCGGCGCGGAAATGGTAGGAAAACACTATGAGTATGTAGTAGCACACCACAATTGGATGGCATTATGGAATATAGTATCAGAGTTGCTTGACAGTAATGAGTCTATGGCATTGTATTCGCGGATTATTATTGGAGAGACAATCCCTTTAGTTGATAGGATACAGGAAGCAGTGAGTGACTTAGCGGATCAGGAACATATTCAAAGAGTAGCAAGGAATCATTATCTTCAGCTTATAGGTGATTGTCCTAAAGAATTGCAGAAGAAGATGATGGAACTGTTCATCAGAAAATATTTTGCATCAACAAAAACGCCTAATCATCTTTATGTAAATGCATTTAAAAATGCATTTATACAGCATATTACCTCAAACTCAGCATTTTTGTTCATTTCAAAGTATAATACATTGTCCAAGATGAGTAATTCTGTAAGTATCTCATAGCTAAAGAGGAGCATGCACGTGGAAGTTTGTTCACATAACGGATTTGACCCTAATACAATATTACTGAAGATTAATGGCACAAAATGCAATCTTAATTGTAAATACTGTTCAGAAACAAAAAAATCATATAAGAATTTCATGTGTAGCGAGGAATGTGAAGCCGTAATATCAGCATTACCGTCTTCTTGTGAAATAATATTACATGGTGGAGAGCCACTTTTAGATTTTAATACTGTAAGTGCAGCGATTACAGCCTTTCGCAATAAGAGAACAGGTCATAGGCTGTCTATTCAAACTAACGGATGCATTGACTCTGATATGCAACAGCTGTTGCTAAACAATAGTGATATATTAAAGATTGGAATCAGCATTGATGGCCCTGGAGAGCAGGACAGCTTAAGAGTAGACTATAATAATAAGTCTTCCTTTCAACGAGTAGATGAAACAATATCATTTTTTGAACAGCATAATATTCCTATAAAATGCATTGCAACGGTCCATTCTGCAAATGTGCATGACCCTATAGGTGCATTGCAGTATTTCATGTCCCATAAGAATATAAAGCAAGTTAGATTCAATCCATGTTTTGATATGAATGGAAAGGTATTGGCTGATTATTCAATTAGACCTGCTCAGTTTCTTGAGTACCTTTTGAAAATTACTGAATATTGGATTACTTATAGAGTATATAAATGCGCTCGAATAGATCCCATTCAGGCTGAGTTTGAGGCGGTACTTCAACCAGTAAAACAGCCTTGTATAAATTGTTGTAAATTTATCTCAATTTACCCCCAGGGACAATCTACAATTTGCGATGCACTTGGTGCTGAGTCATTTGAATCAAATACATTATCTGAGATTTTTGAGGATGCAGAGCATAGATTTCATGAAACACTGGTTAGTCCCTGTAGAAATTGTGTGAATTTTTTAGATTGCGGAGGAGGCTGCATTGCTATTTTTAGACGATTTAAGGGGTTAGAGATGCTGACTCAAGAATATTGTGATTATAGAAAAAAGCTTAAACAGTTCATAAGGAACATAATGTCTGACTTGGTTTAAAGGAATTATTAAGCAAATGAACAGGTCAATAAAATACACTAAGTATAATGTTGCGGTTGCAATAGTATGTAGGACCAACTAATGTGGCTAAATGCTGTACATTGCCAATTAGAATTTTACAACATGGATCACATTATTAGTTTTGGCACTTGTGGTGCTATTAATCCCACTTTTGAGAATGGGCGTGTAGTTATACCTGATAGATTTGTAACAGGCTGAGAGAATTAGTTTTAAAACATATAGAATTGCATATGAACTGTGATAAAGGGCAAAATGATGACAGATTGCTTTGTTGTAAAACTAGAAGATGGAGCCTTGATGTACTTTGACAATGCAGAAAGGTTGAACAGTAATAAAAGCACAGTCTATATAGCTTATTGCAACGAAAAGAAGTATGTGCTTAAAATATCAGAGAGTGCATCTGCATCGTATCTTCACCTTCAACAGGTTAGCTTCGCAAAACTTTATTCTCCCAATAGCTTCCTATCAAAGACATATTGGGGAGTGATAGTTGGGAATAATCAAGCAAACCATGATGTAATTATTATGCCAATTTATAATGAACTACTAACCTTAGATAAAGCGTTTAGGGATCAATCTATATCATCTGTTGACATTGCTATAAAGTTAGCTCATTGTGTTTTTAATATGCACAAGCAAGGTATTTCTGGCTTTGACACTGAATTCTACTGGTCAACTGAATTTTGTGATGTTGTTGTACTCGATATTGGTTTACCATTTACATTTGATCGCACCAGTTCAGAAATGGTTTCACAGCAAATTATTTGTGAGGAAGCAAACCTACTAGGGCAGCAATATATATTGTATAGTTGTTGCCCAATAGAGAGATTGCATGAAGTAGTTGAGATTAATCAAGGCATAATAGAAATGCTTGCAGGTAATTTATACTCTACTGATAAATATATTGAGAAACTGGCAAAAGTTCATGCAGTTGATTTTTGGGGAAGAATTGGCGCAGATAGAGTAGGGCTATTCAATATATTTTCGAAAGAATATACTAGGCTTTCAAAGTTTAGATTAACAAACCACCAAACAATTTATATTAAAGCAATGGAAGAGGCAGTTTACGATGGAGTAAAATGTGCTTCATGTTGTATGTATGAAGTTAGAAGCCCCAGCAGAATTACTTCGCATTGTATTGCAAATGTAGAGGGGTCCGGCTACCTTTTGCCGTAGAATAACATTTTGCAGTGGCTTGAAGGTAGGAGGATAAACGCTCCCTGTGAGGGACGGTTCTCTTTGTCAACAGTATCGCAAAATTACCTGAACAACTTGTGTTTTCTTTAACAACAGAGAAATGAGAACTGGATTTTAACCACTTTTGTGCAAATGGTCAAACGCGGAAAGTCCACAGCCCCAACGCCTTGACCACACAAACAGCCACAGACCTACGTGGAATACGTGAAAACGACAGACTTAAAAAGTGCTGGAAAGCAAATGAAACGGAACAGAAACGGCCAAAAACGAACATAAAATATTATAAAAAGCTTCAAATTCTGGTTGGTAAGGATGAGGTCGGCGGTTCGAATCCGCCCAGCAGCTCCAGAAAATCCCCGAAATCATGCGATTTCGGGGATTTTTCTTACTTTTTCGGCCGAAACGGTGTGGGTCAAAATGTGGGTCAACCGCCTGACCCACACCGTGACCCACACGTAGAAATGTGTGGAAAGGTTTAGAAAGCACAGGGCAGGAAGTTCCGCCTTCCTGCCCTGTATTTTTTGCTCTTTTGTGCTCACATGACCTGCTCCATGAAGTTGCCCATGGTTTCCGCTGCTTCGTCCTGCTTCTGTCTGGTGGCGTGGGTGTAG
>JALFVM010000060.1 GCA_022787145.1 Lachnospiraceae bacterium
TGATCTTGCGGCATGTTTTCCCCTTGGAAACATAAAATAAGAGCCATCTGATTTCATTTTGCTGAGATCAGATGGCTCTTAAAACTTTATAATGTCCAAGGGCTTATACCTTCCTTTCTTAGATTATGAGTGTTCAAATTAAGGTTTTGGTGGTCTGTACCTTCCTTTACTTCGTATTGTTTTTGGATGTTAGATTAAAGTTTCTGGCGGTTTGTACCTTCCTTTGCTTAATATCGTTTTTGAAGTTAAACTAAAGTTTTCGGTGGTCCGTACCTTCCTTTCTTAAATTATGGGGTAAATCATGCTGCTTCTGGTGGAATCGCCTCCTTAAAACCTTTGGTTGAAAATGTTCCGTTCTTTCTTTTGATGGTGTTATCATATCACACGATTCTCCTTTTGTCAATAAAAAAATAGAAAAAATATAATTTTATAAAATAATAGATAGATAAATAATCTAAATACATAAAATAAACTGAAAATAATAAACGGGAATAGCATTCAGCAATCCGTTACGAGAGAGTCAAAAGAGATTCGTGGAAATACTTCGAGCTTTCCGCCACGGGTTGCATTTTTGATTGTAACATTGTTTTTCTGGCAATACTCCAAAGATGCCCGATAGGCTGTTGTGGAGGTGTCGATATTTTGAGTGTTGTAATCTTGTGACTGAAGATCTCCAAAATAATCCTTAATGCTGGGGTCGATAATCATCTGCCCGGTGGAAGTGAGTTTTCTGGAATAATTGTGATCCACTCTGATATCGGAACCATCTTAGAAGTTTCAGATTTTTCAACGCTTTTTTTCGCGATTTAGGCCAGCCGGTCTGAACTGTCTTTTGGTTTATCATAGCGCATATCCTCTTTGGTGATTAGTTGCTGATAAAGGCTTTCTACATACTCTGGCCGGCATTTTGTCTTCATATCCTCAGGAATGGACTGCAGATATTTGCGAAACTGAGGAATAGAAATTGTATGTTTTTCCAGAAGATAACAGGCAAAATTCGGATGACAGTGATACAGCCCGGTGAGAAAAAGATAAGGAGAGTATCCCCATATTTTTTTCTGTCGTATAGGCATGATATATTGGTCAAGGGTATCGAGGATTAATTCTGTGTCATACCGCGGAGAGAATGTCAGGTTAAAGTAATTGGTAATCAGTTCTGTGTTAAGATTGCCGGCACCTCTTCCCATTCCGCTCAGAGAACAATCAATGACCAGAGAGCGTTTTGTTTTATAATCCAGTACATCCTGCGCATTGGAAAAGGCCAGATCCATGTTGTTGTGAGAGTGAAAACCAATCATAGAGGATGCGGGCAGGATATTATCGAGTACCATAAAATAGGTGCGGAAAGCATCTTTATTCATATAACCAAAACTATCTACAATCGCTACACCGAAAGGGTTTAAATCTGCAATTTTTTCACTTAGAGAAGCATATTCCTGTATGGTATAATCGATGGTGACCATTGGCTGAACGAATAGTTTATAACTATTTTCCAGAACTGCTTTACAAAGATTGAGCGCCTCTTTTACCTGATGTTTGTAGAAAACAACCCGGATTCCATCAATAGAATTTCCGGTGTATGGAGTGATATCTTCCGGGTGAAATTGATTGACATCAGCCATTGCCAGATAAAGAGCCTGCTTTCTGTCGACAGGAAGAAAGGAGCCGATTTGTTCAATATTCTGGAAAATAGCACTGCCCTCTTCGCGGGGCTTATTGTTCAGATACCCACATTCGATGAATTCAAGTCCTGCATCCGTTAAATTATGAAGGAGTCCTTTGATCACGGAATCAGAAAACTGCCATTTGGTGATATAACCTCCGTCACGAAGTGTACAGTCAAGCATATTTATATTTTTCATAGTCTTTTCCCCTTTTCAATAATTTTGCATTATTTCTGCCAGTTGGAAATCTTCCGGTGTGTTGATATCGATAGATTCTTTGAAAGGAACCTCTACAATACAGGGATTCTTTCCGATTCGCCTTCTGTATGAGGTGAACACCTCTTTTTCCAGCACCCAGATGCCGGAAGTTTCTCGGTAGATGGGTTCCAAATCCTGACTTCTTGGCAGGTTGCAGGCATCAAAATTGAGCGGTTTTCCGTTCATCCAGAGAAAATCCTGAATTTTTGTGGCTGTAAATGAGGAATCGTAAGGACCGTCTGCCACAGCCTGAATACACTCGCGGATGGTGTCTGCCTTCAGAAACGGAGCAGTAGCGTGAGCGTATACGTAAATATCGGAAGGAAGATCAACAAGAACCTGCTCAAAAATCTGTGTGAAGTTTGCTGTGGGCAGATCCAGATTTTCCGGTCTTTTTTTAAACTTTACACCATCAGGAAGATATGGGATAATAGATTCCTGACTACAGTAGACATAAATTTCGTCGCAGCAATTACAGTCCAAAAGTGCCTGTAAAATATAGGAAATCATTGGGCGGCCGCCAAGGATTTTTGTGTTTTTTCCGGGAACCCGCTCATTGTTCAGCTTTATAGGGACAACAGCGGTGATTTTTCTTTGTAACATATACTTACCTCCATATACTTTGAATGTATATTGTACCTTGGGAATATTAAAATTTATTCAGAATCAGGTTAAATGGGAGTTAGAAAAAGGGAAAGAAAACAGAAGTAGAGAAACTATGTTTACCAAATATAAAAATAGTGTTATAATAAGATTACTGTTTTATTAACGTTGGCGTAATGCCAGATAGGGAAAAAAATGAAAGAGCGATTGAAATTAACCGGGCAATTAAAACGCTTCCTGCAATGGCCGTTGATTTTATCGGTTATTTTGCTGGCTATGAATTTTGTCGTGTACGGAATTGACACGAGGGCCGGCATTTTTGTCAGCGTTGTAGTGGCAATCTATGTAATGATATCTATATCGCTGATGGTGTATTACCGACCGGCTATTTTTCGGGAACTGATTGGATTTGCCCACGAGTATGATGATGTCCAGAAGACGATGCTGAGCGGACTGAAGTTGCCTTATGCACTTCTGGATGGAGATGGGAATGTCATCTGGATGAATAAGGCATTTGCCGGGATTATCGGAAAAACATTGACATTCCGAAAAAATCTGGGTCTTGTTTTTGAAAACCTGACACCGGAGACACTTCCAAGAGGAGACGAGCAGGTAGAGGTTCCGCTGTTTTTTAATAACAGCTATTACAATCTTACCATGCACCGCATTGCCATCGACCGCATGATGGAGTCGGTAGAGATTCTGGAGAGTGTGGATAAGTACGATTATCTTATCGCAACATATCTGTTTGATGTCACAGAGCTGAATCAATACAAGAAAAAATGTGAAGATGAGAAAATTGTAATGGGTATGATTTACCTTGACAATTATGAGGAGGCGCTGGAGAGTGTGGAGGAAGTGAGACGTTCACTTTTGCTCGCGCTGATCGACAGAAAGATCAACAAGTATTTTTCATCGATTGATGGCCTTGTCAAAAAACTGGAGAAGGATAAGTATTTTCTCGTGATGCACACGCATTCTTTTGAGATCCTGAAAGAGCAGCGTTTTGGTATTCTGGAGGAAGTAAAGACGGTGAATATCGGCAATGAGATGGCGATTACACTCAGTATCGGAATTGGATTGAATGCTCCGAAGATGAACCAGAATTACGAACAGGCGCGGATTGCCATTGAGATGGCACTGGGACGCGGAGGAGATCAGGCAGTCGTCAAAGACGGCAATACGATTTCTTATTTCGGCGGAAAGTCACAGCAGATGGAAAAAACAACCCGTGTAAAAGCCAGAGTAAAAGCGCAGGCATTGAAGGAATTTATCAGTGCGAAGGATAAAGTGGTGGTGATGGGGCATAAGATTACCGATGTGGATGCTCTGGGAGCTGCCATTGGTATTTATCGTGCGGCAAAAACGCTGGGAAAGACGGTGCACATTGTAGTGAATGATCCGACGACCTCCATTCGCCCGCTGATGAGTTCTTTCCTTGAAAATCCGGATTATGAACATGATATGTTTATAACCAGTGCACAGGCGAAAGAGCTTGTGGACTACAATACGGCTGTGGTTGTGGTGGACACCAACAAACCAAGTTATACAGAATGCAAAGAACTGCTCAATATGACGAGGACAATTGTGGTTCTTGACCATCACAGAAGAGGCAGTGAGTCGATTACAAATGCTGTTTTGTCTTATATTGAGCCGTATGCGTCCTCGACCTGTGAGATGGTAGCTGAGATTTTGCAGTATTTCTCAGATGGAATCCGTATCCGGAATATTGAGGCAGACTGTATTTATGCGGGTATCATGATTGATACTAATAATTTTCTGACAAAGACAGGAGTGCGCACGTTCGAGGCGGCAGCTTTTCTTCGCCGCTGTGGTGCGGATGTGACGCGTGTAAGAAAATTGCTTCGTGATGATATGAGTGCCTACAAGGCAAGAGCGGAGGCAATCGGCAATGCCCAGCAGTTTCTGGGGTGTTATGCCCTTTCCATATGTACTGGAAAAGGCGTGGAAAGTCCTACGGTTGTAGCCGCGCAGGCAGCCAATGAGCTTTTAAATATTTCTGGAGTGAAGGCGTCCTTTGTGCTGACAGAGTATAACCATGTGATTTATATCAGTGCCAGAGCCATTGATGAGGTAAATGTACAGATTATCATGGAGAAGCTTGGCGGAGGCGGACACTTAAATATTGCGGGAGCTCAGATAGAAGGAAAAACAATTGACGAAGCAATGGAAATCTTAAAAAATACAATTGAACAGATGCAGAAAGAAGGAGAACTATAATGAAAGTAATTTTGCTTGAAGATGTAAAATCCCTGGGAAAAAAGGGTGAGGTAGTAAACGTAAGTGACGGATATGCAAGAAATATGATTCTGCCGAAAAAACTCGGTGTGGAGGCAACTCCGAAGAATCTGAATGATCTGAAACTTCAGAAGGCGAACGATGCCAAAATTGCGCAGGAACAGCTGGAGGCAGCGCGCGAGTTCGCGAAAAATCTGGAAGATAAAAAAGTCACTCTGACTTTGAAAGTGGGAGAAGGCGGAAAAACATTCGGATCTGTATCTGCAAAAGAAATTGCAGAAGCGGCAAAAGAGCAGCTTGGACTGGAAATTGACAAGAAAAAACTGCAGCTTCCAGGTGCAATCAGAGAACTGGGAACGACGGATGTTCCGGTAAAACTTCATCCAAAGGTAACCGGAACGTTGAAAGTTGTGGTAACAGAAGCTTAGGAGGCTATTGTGGAGGAAACACTTATCAGAAAAACGCTGCCTCATTCACTTGAGGCAGAGCAATCTGTAATAGGTTGTATGCTCATGGATCGAGACGCCATATTGACTGCATCAGAAATTCTTGTAAGTGAGGATTTCTATCAACATCAATATGGTGTTATTTTTGACGCAATTGTAGAACTTTGCAATGAAGGAAAACCGGTAGATTTGATTACTCTGCAGAATCGCCTGAAGGAGAAGGATCTTCCTCCGGATATCAGCAGCATGGAATACGTAAGAGACTTGCTGTCTATTGTGGCGACTTCTGCGAATGTGAAGTATTATGCAGACATTGTAAAAGACAAATCCATGCTTCGGCGGATGATTCGTGTCAATGAAGAGATTGCCAACGAATGTTATATGGATAAAGTTCCAGCAGACGAGATTATGGAGGAGACAGAAAAGAAAATTTTTGATCTGCTCCAGCGCCGTCAGACAGGTGAATTTGTACCGATTCAGCAGGTGGTCTTAAATGCGGTGAATACGATTGAAAAAGCTTCTAAGAATAAAGGAGCGGTTACGGGACTTGCGACAGGATTTACCGATCTGGATTATAAAACTTCCGGTTTTCAGCCATCGGATCTGATTCTGATTGCAGCCCGTCCTTCCATGGGTAAGACGGCATTTGCCTTGAATATTGCGCAGCACATGGCGTTTAAGGCTGGAAAGACGGTGGCGATTTTCAGTCTGGAGATGTCCAAGGAGCAGCTGGTAAACCGTCTTCTTGCGATGGAATCGAGAGTGGATTCTCAGGCAATCCGTACCGGAAAACTGAAAGATGAAGACTGGACTAAGTTGGTGGAGGGTGCAGATATAATCGGAAGATCCAACCTGATCATTGATGATACACCGGGAATTTCTGTGTCTGAGCTTCGTTCCAAATGCAGAAAATATAAACTGGAACATGATCTGGGAATTATTTTTATCGATTACCTGCAGCTGATGACAGGAAGCGGAAGAACGGATTCGAGACAGCAGGAAATTTCCGATATCTCGCGTTCGCTCAAGGCAGTTGCCAGAGAATTGAGTGTGCCGGTTGTGGCACTTTCACAGCTAAGCCGTGCGGTGGAGCAGCGTCCCGATCATCGTCCGATGCTTTCGGACCTTCGTGAGTCGGGAGCGATTGAGCAGGATGCAGATGTGGTTATGTTTATTTACCGTGATGATTATTATCACAAAGATACCGAGAAAAAAGGAATTGCGGAGATTAACATAGCCAAACAGCGTAACGGTCCGATTGGCGTGGTGGAACTGGTATGGCTGCCGCAGTATACACAGTTTGTAAATATGAAAAAATAGGTAAAAATAGGCAAAAAATGGGCGGGGAGCAATCCCCGCCTGATTTATTTTCGTTTTCTTTTTGACTTTCGTATTTTTTTATCCGTTTTTGCTGCGGCAGCCTGCCGGCGGCTTTCCTGGTGCGTGCGTATCGCATGATCCAGGCTTCGAATGCGGCTCTCTCTGCTTTGGGCCTTCTGTTCTTCCAGAGCCTGAGCAATCAGTTTTTCCAGAATCGATTGAAATTCCTGCATTTTATATTCATCCAGACTTGTCATCGGGATGTTGTTCTCAAAAGGTATGTAGCCTTCTGAAGCAGGTTGGGAAACAGTGCCTGTCCCAACAGGCAGAAGCTTCACAGGGCTGTCCTGGCTTCCGGGTTCTTGATAATAAAGTTTGGGAATCAGGGTTTTGATTGCCCTCAGCTGAAGTCCTCTTCGCTGGAGTTCTTTGATGTTCAGAAAGAGCTGAACATCCTTTCCGGTGTAATAGCGGTGTCCCAGTTCGTTTCTGGCAATCGGGATTGCCAGTTCTTCCTCCCAGTAGCGCAGAACATAAGATTTCTTTCCTACGAGAGAAGATGCCTGGGAAATGGTATAGACAGGTTCATTCATACTGCCCCTCCTTTCTATTTCCCTTAGAAAACATTATAAGCACAGGGACAGATAAAAGCAATGAAAACCCTTCGACAACATTTGCGCTTTAGATGTTGTTGCGTAGTGTGCGAAAGTCACGAATCGCCTGCAAGCCAATCTTTGTGATTTTGCGAAGATTGATGGAATTTTTTCCTCCCTGCCGCGGACGGAATGTAATAGGAAGAAAGGCAACCGAATCTTTATTTTTTAAGAACATGACACTGAGCATTACGTTAGGAAGATTGTAATTTTTTGGTATTTTCTGAATGTGCTTTTTCAGCATGCTGTGTGACATCAGCCGGAAAGGTGCGTTGGCATCCGGCACTCGAACCTTAAATATCAGAAGTAGAATGATTTTCAGAACTTTTGTGACAAAAACTCTGGAGATTCCATCCTGACGGTGATCTCTGTGTCCGATAATGGCGGAAAAGTCGTGTCTCAGATTCCAGAAAGGAGGAAACTCTTCCGGAAGCGTCTGACCGTCAGAATCGGTTTGAAAAATATAGTCCGCGTTATGTTTTAGCGCATAGTGATAACCATACAGGACGGCCGGACCGTGGCCACCGTTTGGTTTTGAGAGCGTGACAAGCTGAGGCAGCTGTTTTTGCAGCTTTTGCAGAATTTCAAGGGTATGGTCTTTGGAGCCGTCATTGACGATGACCAGACGGGAATCGCTGCTGATGTTTTCCACAATCTGGTGCCACTGGCGAGCTACCGTGGAAATCGTTTCTTCTTCGTTGTAAGCGGGTATGACAATGTATAGATTTTCCATAGATTCACCTTCTTTGCATTATTTGATGATATAAGGGTCAAAAGTCTTTTCGCACGATATGCTTGCATATCAGTGGGAGAAAGACTTTATGATCCGCCCACACATGAGCAAGTAGTGATTTTCTTTAGAAAATCAACGGATTGCGAATGTGTGTAGAATTGCGTAAGTTGCATTGCAGCGGAGCAATTCGTATATCAAGTGTGATTAAACGGTCATAGGAGTAAGGTCCGGCATAAAAAAAGAGCGGAGGGGAAAAACCCTCCGCCCTGCATTGTGCATTCGGAATTAGCCCTCTACGATTGCTTCTGTAGGACATGCTTCTGCACATGTTCCGCAGTCAACGCAAACATCTGGGTCGATTACGTATTTGTCTTCTCCCTGAGAGATAGCTTCAGATGGGCACTCGCCTTCACAAGTTCCGCAAGATACACATTCGTCTGTAATTACGTATGCCATTGGTTTGTCCTCCTTATTGAATAAATAATATGTAACCTCAAAGGTTCTATTGTCATTCTAATATATATGTTGTGAGATTACAAGTACATTTTTAGGAAAATATTACAAATTTGGTGTACAAAATCTGGGACAAGAGGAAAAAGGAAGCAGATTTTTGCTGTTATGCTCCTTTATTGAGAAAAAAAGTCAATATATAGTTAAAAAATGCTAACTGAAATTATAGACAACAAATTTAATTTATGTTATAAAATATATAGTTAGAAAAGACTAATTAAAAGAAGGAGGACAGAACATGTCGAGATCAATTTTTTGGAAAAAGGCAACACCGGCTGTCTTGAGTGCGGCTGTTGCACTGACCAGTATGCCTGTGGCAGCACTTGCAGCGACAGAAGATGTAGTAATTGAAGATGAGATTGCAGTTGTGGAGGATGTAGAACTCGGATCGTTTTCAGAAGAACAGGTATCAGCCGGAGGATATGTGTTCGGTACAATCAATCTTCCCTATGCAGATTTTTTCTATGGGGAACTTCAAAATGTAGAGCCTGATGCGCAGATGCAGCTGGACAAATCCGATCCCGTTACAGCAGCCGGGTATCGTGATACGGGAATGTATGATGCGGTGACCAGTGCTACAAACAGTAAGTGTAAAAGATATACAACTGCATATTTTGAGGATCTGGAAAATGGCGGTGTGTCTTTAAATGGAATCAAAGATGTGAATATCGCAGTGCCGGTTGAGCTTTATGTGGAGGCAATCAGAGCGATTGAAAAAAATGAATCCTGTGCCAATCAGCTTCTTACGATTATCGGAAGTCTTCAAAATATAACAGGAACAGCGCCGGCAGAATATAAGATTCTCAATGGAGACGGAACGCTCGGGGCGATGGTGACAGAGACGAAAGAATTGGATTTGGAGACATCGATTACCACAGGAAGCGCATGGGGCAATTATCAGATCAGTGTGGAGTTTGGTGATGGCAATGCAGACCAGCCGACGACAGAAAACATGATGGGTGTTATTTTTGAGACATCTGACGGAGCGAAATATGGTATGGAACATTCAGAAAATCTCTGGCTTCGGACTGGTGAAATTGCGTTTGCGGTGGAGGATGGGTTCGTAGAGCCTCACGGAAATACGATTGAATATCAGCGCCATATGGATCTTCCTGGAAAAACCATTACAAAGATTACGTATCTGGTAAAAGACGGTGCAGATATCGTGATTGACAACACCAATCTGCTTTGCAAGTATCTTCTGGCGGATGGACAGACAATTGCAGGAACTGGAGAAACGGTAGTCTATGCAGATGGTGCACAGATACAGATGACACGCACCGTTCCATCTGAAAGCAGCTATGCACTTGCATCCGTAACATATGGCGGACAGATCCTTACTGAGGGAGTGGATTATACATACGAAAATGATGTTTTGACTGTAAAGAAAACAGAGAATACGGGGGTAGGTTCTTATACGCTCAAATATACAGATGCTTCGTATGAAGATATCAGCACAAGCGTGATTTTTGATTCCGGTTTAAATGCTGGTGACGTAAAAATCGAAAACAATAAGTTATCTGTTAACAGTGACGACTACACAATCGCAGATTACCTTGCGGCTGTTACCGGTGTAACGGTTGACGGAGTTGCTCAGGGCGGAAGAAAAACCAGCATGGAGACAGTGACCTCTGCAATCTTTGGTGAGGATGGCTCTGTCAATTTTGATGCGCAGATTAATGGTCAGGCAGTATTTGCAAAAGAAGAGGGAAGTAGTTATGAGTTGGCTCTTTCAGCAGCAGGATTCCCGAGCGTAACGGCATCGGTCAAAAAAATGACTCCTGTATTCAAACTTTCCAAAACATCTGGAACCTTGTATACAAAAGGAACCACTTCTGTTTCTCTGAAGGTTACAACTAATCTAAGCGGAACGATTTCCTGGAAATCAAGCAATACAAAGGTAGCCACTGTAAACGCTCAAGGAGTGGTAACTGCAAAGGCAGAAGGTACAGCGACAATCACCGCCTCTTTAGACGGACAAACGGTTTCTTATAAAGTGACTGTAAAAACTCCGGGGATTACAGCAAAAGCAGAGCAGAGCACGATTTACACAAAAGGAAAAACTTCTACTACTGTAAAAGTGACAAAAACCGGTGTGACGGGAACGGCCAAATTCAAATCCAGCAATACAAGTATTGCAACAGTAAATTCCAAAGGTCTTGTAACTGCGAAAAAAGCAGGTACTGTTAAGATTACGGCTCAGGTTGGAAGCTATACAAAAACAGTAACGATTCAGGTGAAAAATCCTTCCCTGAAGCTTGCGAAAACATCAGCAGCGATTAAGAAAGGTGCGACAACAACGATTAAGGTAACGGCGACACCTTCCGGAAAGATTACGTATACAAGCAGCAATAAAAAAGTGGCGACCGTAACGACAAAAGGAGTGGTAAAGGGAGTTGCAAAAGGAACTGCGAAGATTACCGTGGCATGTAACGGTGTGAAAAAGACATTTACGGTAACAGTAAAATAAAATCGTATCTGTGAGACAAAAAAGAGCGGGGGCGTTTTCTAAAGCCCCCTGCTTTTGTTATGAGTCAGAAAAAAGATAGACGTGAGGAAAGTACATGGAAAGACAACAGGACAGGGAACATTCGCCGGTCTGGCGAAATCTTACGAAGCTGTTTCCGGCAGTACTCGTTGTGGCAGCAGTGGGAATGGCTGGATCTCGGGCAAATGCAGAAGGTGCAGAAAGAACGACACAGATACAGGAAGAAAACGAAGATTTGATGGCGGCAGGGGAACTGGAAGAAATGCTCGCTGTGCTGTATGCACCTGAAGAGGAAAGCAAAGAGACGAAGACAGAGGCAGCCGCAAACAAGAAGGCGGCGGACACAAAAAGCAGTGCGATCAAAACATCTGCTGCTGCCTCACCGGTGGCACAGTCTGCCGCATCGACGACAGCTTCATCCGGACAGGGAAGCACAGTCACGCCGACAACCACGGTACCGGCAGCTGGTTATCAGGATGGAACTTATCAGGGAAGTGCCGCGGGATTCGGCGGAACAATCACCGTACAGGTGACGGTTTCGGGTGGAAAAATTACTGCCATTGATATTTTGAGCGCAGCGGGGGAGACACCTTCGTATCTGGAATCCGCAAAAAGTGTCATTGCTAAAATCATCTCCGGTCAAACGCCGAATGTAGACGCTGTCAGCGGAGCGACGTATTCCTCCAACGGAATTATTCAGGCAGTTCAAAATGCACTGGCGAAAGCCGGAAAAGAAGAAAACAGCACGCAGCAAGCAGCAAGCAACCCCGACTCCGGCACCGAAGCCGACCGAAACTCCCAAACCAACCGAAACACCGAAGCCGGAGGAGGAAACGGAAGAAATGTTTTATAAAGATGGAAGTTATACGGCAAAGGCACAAGGCTTTCAGGGATTGGTGACTGTGACTGTTACAATCAAAGAAGGAAACATTACAGAGCTGACTTATGAGCATGAGGATACACCGGCGTATTTCAAAAAAGCCTGGAAGGTACTTTATCCGGCAATTCTTGAAAAGCAGTCTGCTAAGGGAATTGATACCGTATCCGGAGCAACGTATTCCTCAGAGGGGATCTTAAATGCAGCAGACAAGGCGATTGAAAAATCGATTACCAAAGTTTCGGTAACTCCGACTGCTACACCGCCCCCAACGGTAACGCCAACTCCAACAGTGACCCCAACCATTACTCCGACGCCGCAGGACGGTTACCGGGATGGAACTTATACAGGAAGCGGAGATGGATTTAACGGAATAACAACCGTTGTGATTACTGTGGAGAACGGCAAGATTGTCTCGGCTGTCTATGAAACGGAAGACGACGAAGAGGAATTTTATATGGCGTGGAGTTCTATTTATGCGCAAATATTGGGAAATCAGTCTGTTGACGAAATTGATACGGTTTCAGGTGCCACCTTTTCTTCGGAAGGACTGATTGAGGCATTTCAGAATGCATTGAACCAGGCAAAAGGAGAAACACAATGAACCATAAGAATTTTTATTTGAGGGCAGCAAGTCTTCTTGTGATTCTTGCGGCAATCGCAGGATACAATCTGATACAGAAAGAGCAGGCACAGACGCAGGAACTTGCAGAGCTGACAAAGAAGGTAACGATGCTGGAAAGCCAGCAGACAGAGCTTTTGACAGCGATGCAGCAGGCGGCAGATAAGAAAAAAGAACAGGCATCGGAAAAAGAGGACGATACAAAAAGTGCGCAGTCTGACGTTGATGAAGAAACAGAAGAAGACAGCAGTGCTCAGGAAGGTCTTTATGTGGACGGAACCTACACCGGTGAAGGAACTGGATTTGGCGGTACGATTCAGGTGGAACTTACGCTAAAAAACCAGGAGATGACAGACATTCAGATTATCAGTGCATCCGGAGAGGATTCGGCATATCTGTCACAGGCACAAGGGGTGATTGATGCGATTCTTACCGGACAGACGACGGCGGTAGATACGGTGTCAGGTGCCACCTTTTCTTCGACCGGAATCATTCAGGCAGTCAATGATGCACTTGGAAAGGCGGAAAACTCATGAAAAAAAGACAACGAAAAGCCCGGTTGATACGTGCCGGAATTCAGCTTGCGTTTTTTCTTGCAGCACCGGCATTGTTTTCGACGGCATTTGCGGGAGTGAAATCTGTTTTTCTGTCATTGGCGGCGCATGAGCCGGTTGGCTGGAATGCCTTTCTGGATGTGACAGCGGCGCTCCTTATACTTACCTGCCTGTTTGGCAGACATTTTTGCGGTTACGCGTGCGCATTTGGTACACTTGGAGATGCTTTGTATGAAGGGACACTCTGGGTTCGTCAGAAAATTTTTCATAAGAAGAAGCGTCACGGTTATTCAGAGAAGACGATTCGTCTTTTGCAGAAGGGAAAATATCTGCTTCTTTTGTTTTTGATTGCTTCCATTTTTACCGGCTGGTATCCGAAGCTGCAGGGCATGAGTCCGTGGGATGTTTTTTCTATGCTGACAGCGGGAAAGCTTCCGAATACTTCCTATAAAATCGGCGTTTTTCTGCTGATTGTCCTTATGATTGGTATGTGTACACAGGAACGCTTCTTTTGTCAGTTTCTTTGTCCGATGGGGGCGGTTTTTGCTCTGATGCCGATTTTGCCGGGAGCTTTGTTTCAGAGAAATCGCTCAAAGTGTCCACCGAAATGCGGCGCCTGCAAAATGCGCTGTCCGGCACATCTGGACATTGACGGTGATACACCGTTTTCCGGGGAGTGTATCTGCTGTCATGCCTGCCGGGTGACCTGCCCGAGAAAAAATATACAGATTGGTCCAAACGTACAGGAGGCGTCAAAGGAATGAAACGAAAATGGATGGCAGGGTTGGCTGCCTGTACAGCCGTGGCGTTGGGGATTCTGGCAGCAGGAATTCTCAAGGAAACAGTGAAAGAGAGTTCTGTTGAAAAAGAAATACAGGCATATTCCGATACCGATTTCGCGATGGATACTGTGGTGATAGAGACAATGTATACGACTGGTGAGAACAGGAATTCCTCGGTGGGAGAAACATTAAGAGAGATTGAGCAGACGCTTTTGTCCTGGACCAATCAAAATTCACAGGTTTCCAGGCTCAATCAGGCAGGTGGTGTTCCTACAGAGGTCTCTTCACAGCTTTCTGGTTATCTGGAAACAAGCCTTCAGTTGTCAAAAGATTCCGATGGCGCATTTGATCCTACTTTGGGAGAAATCATTCGACTGTGGAATATCGGCGGTGAAAATCCGCAGATTCCGGCAGAGGAAGAACTGGAAAAGCTCCTGCAAAAATCAGGCTATGAAAAAATTCAGATGGAAGGAACAAATGTGACATTGAAAGAAGGATGCACGTTGGATCTTGGCGCTGTCGGAAAAGGGATTGGCTGTGATGTGATTGCAAAAGAACTGCAAAATCAGGAGGAAATTACAGGAATGATTTTGAATCTTGGAGGAAGCAGTGTGATGGCTTACGGACAGAAGCCGGATCAGTCGCAGTGGAAAGTCGCTCTGACGGATCCGAGAGATGTGGAGGGTGAGTACCTCGGGGCAATCGCACTTGAGGGCGGCGAATTTTTATCGACTTCCGGAGATTACGAGAAGTATTTTATCGAAGATGGAACGCGTTATCATCATATTCTTGATCCAAAGACAGGTTCTCCCGTCCACAATGGTCTGACTTCGGTCACAATTGTCTGTGACAGCGGACTTCTGGCAGACGGACTTTCCACAGCATGTTTCGTCCTGGGTCTGGACGATGCGCTGCAGCTGCTGGAAAAGTACGATGCCGACGCCATTTTTGCAGATGAAGAAAAAAATCTTTATCTGACTGCCGGAATGGAAGAACGGTTTGAGTTGCTAAAGTCCGCTTACACGGTGAGAGCATTCTGACATCTGCAAAATTATTTTAAAAATCAACTTGCCAGAACATCATCCGATTAAAGTCTGATGCGACGCAGAACCTCTCTGGTGAGCATACCAATGATAAGTCCGGTGACAACTCCGGAAATCAGAAGCGCCGGTGCGTAATACAGCAGGCTGGTGTTTTCGACAATGATCGCAGCGACAATGAGCTGTCCGACATTGTGGGAGACACCCCCGGCAACGCTGATTCCCAGGATGCTGAATCCGGACTTTTTTTTCATAATTGTCATGACTGTCAGACTTAAGGCTGCACCTGCCAGACTGTAAAGGATGCTAAACAGGTTGCCGAACAGGAAGCCGATGACGAAAATGCGAACGATGGAAACGACAGATGCCTCTTTCCAAGTGTATTTTTCAAGAATAAAGAGTACCGCCAGGTTGGCAAGACCGAGCTTGATACCGGGAATTCCGGCAAAAAACGGAATCAGAGATTCCACGTAGCCAAAGATGATCGCCACGGCGGCGAACAATCCGAGATAAGCAATTTTTTTCTGGTTCATAATCTTATGTGGCCGCATCAAAATCAGCAGAGCTGTCTTTGGAATGGGCGGCTTTTTCTCCTTCTATTACGACTTTGTTTGGAAGACAGACAATCGTTCCTCCTGCATCGGTGATTGCTTTTTGCTTCATGCACAGATGATCGGGACAATCCGCCTCAATCATGTTGACTTTGCCGTCTTTGATCTCACAGACATTGGTATTTCCAATGGAGATGACCTGATCTTCTGCGAGAGAGTATGTGCCGTATTCTTCTCCGTCTATTGTGATGCGGATGCTTGCGTAATTGCCGTTTTGCATCAAAAACATACCGCCCCAGAGGGCAAATGCTATAAGAAGGATGGCGATGATAAAAATAAGTTCTTTCTTTTTCAAGCTGAAATCCTCCATGTTGATAAGCGCAGCCTGACAAATCCTGCTGCGGGAACTGCTATAAAATGATTACAGTGTCAAAAGGTATTCTCCACGTCATGCTTGCATGTAAGTGGAGATATACCTTATTGACACGCCCACACATGAGCAAGAAGTGGGGTGGGGGCCACATAGATTGCGAATGCGGGGGCAGGATTGTGGAAGTGCGTAGCACGAAACAATCCGTAATCAAGGTTTTGGCACCTAAATCATAAAATTCATGATAGCACAAAGAAAAATAAAAGACAAGAACAAAAGTTAGATAAGACGAACTTTTAAAACTTTCCGGTTGATTCCATAGTAAAAAGGTATTATAATAGTAAAGAATGATTAAGAATAATTAAAGGAGGAACCGAACATGGCACAGATTTCCAAAGATATGACAATCGGTGAACTGCTGAAAGTAGATGCAAACATTGCTGCAATCCTTATGCGTGCTGGCATGCACTGCATCGGATGTCCGTCTGCACAGGGCGAGTCTCTTGCAGAGGCTGCAATGGTTCACGGCATGGATGTAGATATGCTGGAAAAGCAGATCAATGATTTTCTGGCAAACAAATAATAAGCAATCATAAAAACGGAGCTGATTTTTCAGCTCCGTTTTTTTCGCCTGTAAAAAGCAAAAAGCGATTGCGCCTGTGCGATCGCAACAGAATTTACAATTGTTCCAGTTCCTGCAGCGCATGTTTGCTGATGATAATTTCTCCATGCTCCAGCAGGTGTGCTTCTCCGGCCTGTGAGAAGTTTTTTCCGTCACCGTATTCGGAAAGAATGTTGCAGACTTTGTTGAATTCTTCCGGTGTACAGGAGGATTGGTGTACAACAAGAAGGTAGTTGCGGCTTTTCTCATCCTTGTACAGGGAATTCTCACCGGTGTAGAAATGATTCAGCCCGTGAGCTGCCTCAATGATATCATCCAGACGTGAAAAGGTATAAAGATGAACCAGATTTACAGAAGCTTCCTGTGATGCGTCCGCCGGTTTGGCTGTTGTTTTTGTTCCGGCTGCTTTCATCTTTGCCTCATAAATTTTCTGGAAAATATCAATAATATTGTCAGCACCGTTAAATTGCAGAGGTTCCTCCTGCTCTGCATGATGAGGGGCAAATTTGGAAAATCTGGTATCCAGTTCTTCCGGGTCATCCACTTTGGTGATAATTAGAATAATACTGTCAGCATTGACAGGAATCGCCTCAATCATAAGAGGTGTGTTGTCGGATTCAAACCCCAGTTCCTGCTGTGCCTGCTGCATCATATCGCGAAAAAGGCGTTTGGCTTTTTCCGTTCCGTATGCCAGCTCACTGAGGCGAATATGATGCCGTTCCAGGTCTTCCTTTGTCAGTGTGCATCGAATTTGATTGTCGTTTATTTTTTCCATTTTCATATAATCACATCCTGTCTATAAAAGATGATTCTGTTGCGATGTTGAGCGATAGGAATATGCCGTCAGGCCATGACGGCAAATAAAACCTATCATATATCTGTATTATATACCACCTGCAAGAAAGATGTAAAGGAGTTCAGAGCTTTTTTATTTTTTACCAGAAAAAAATTCTAAAAGAAGTATGAAGAATTTTAAAATCGGTTGATTTTCAAGCGGGGATGTGTATAATAAAAAATAAGAAAGGGCACTGTTTCAATACATCATTGTAACTATTGTATAAATTAGGGTGTAACGTGCCATTTTTCATTTCATTATCATTCTTTTACACATCAGACAGAGCTTCTTCTGTCAGATATTTCCATTTTTATTAGTATATGAGACGATGCCTTTTCTGAACCTATTTTATAATGGCAAAATCAGACTGTCATTATAATCGTGTTTTCTAAATTTTAGGGAAAGGAGGACAGGGATACGAAAAAAGTATCACAAAAACAAGATACGAAGCAAAAATGTTCTGAACTTCGTCAGGAACTGCGCGATTACAGCAGGCAGGGAGTGTCTCTTTGTCTGGATGGAGAGCTCAGTACGCCGGACAGAATTGCCAGGGCATGCCGCGTCGAAGAAGAAGGTTCCTATATGCGTGATTATGTATCCGATGAGGAGGGAGCCATCCAGCAGATACGGTTTGATTTCGTAAAAGATTAAAGAAAAGCCCCCGGAGTAATTGGAAGTTTTCCCCATGTATAACCCTCCGGGGGTCTTTTTGGCGTGGGAGAATTTGTTAAAATATTAAAGAAGTTTTACAGATTTGTGATAATATGTTATACTAAGACTCATAACCAAGACTCATAGGAGGATTT
>JALFVM010000071.1 GCA_022787145.1 Lachnospiraceae bacterium
CGTTTATGTAGCGGAATACACGGTTTCGATTAATCCGCTTTACTTCCATGTTGCTTGCACCGCGCTTCATCTTATCACCTGCCTGACTCTTTTGTTTTGTACTTTATTTATGTCTTTAATTAAGTATCTTAATTATAGCATCCGCTTTCTGTTTCGTCAATTGTAAAGTTCTACAAAATCACCAGTTCAATATTGTTTCAATTGCCATATTTATTTGTGCCGTGTGAACAGTAATCACAAAATACATGTCTCAGGAAATTGACAGACTGCGCTGCATCGCGGTCCAGAGAAGCTAAATCGGTGTGTTCCACAATATCTCTCCAGATCTTGATATCACTGCCAACCTGTCCGCCAGGAATCACAAACGGCTCCATAACCACATTTCCCTGATAATTCACCCGATGCAAAGCCTTTCCAATCTCTGCCCACGGAGTATTTCCTTTTCCGGGCACACGGCGGTTGTTCTCACCGGCATGGAAATGTCCCAGTTTGTCTCCTGCTGTCAGAATTGCTTCCGTCATACTGTCTTCTTCAATATTCATGTGGAAGGTATCCAGCATCACTTTTGCTGCCGGCTCGTCTACTTCTTCCACAAACTGTACCGCCTCTTTTGCCGTATTCAAAAGATAACCCTCGAAACGATTGAGCACTTCCAGACAGTAGTCCACACCGCATTCTCCTGCAACTTTCGCAACTGTCCGCACGTTTTTCACACTGCGCGCCCAGTCTCCTTTTTTGTCAATCGGTTTGGAATAGTCCACCGGCCAGTAAGAATAAATTCCGCCGCCCAGCGTATGGATGTCCAGATACTCCAGTTTTTTGAGCATATCCGTATAGAAGGAAATTGCATTCTTTACAACTGCCTCGTCTGCCGAAGCAAGGTTTTCACTGGCAGCCGGACCATAACCGGCTGTCAATGTCAAATCATACTCTCTCGCTGCATCTTTGAAGCGATCGAGCCCTGCTTTGTCAAGATCCCGGATTGCAGCCAGAGAGATCTCCAGAACATCAAATCCAAGTTCTTTTACTTTTTTTATATAGGGAAGCTGATCTGCTCCCCACTCTTTCTCCCAGTAAGCAAAATAAATACCATATTTCATAAGCATTCTCCTTATTTCTACTCACAATCGATGGTTCACACCATTTCGTGTTCCAGATTCTGCAAAATTACTTCAAAAATCAACTTGTCAGTACACCAGATTATGCGATCTGAGCAAGATATTTCTGTACAGTGGCTCTGACTGCACCCGGTCCTGCAATTTCCTCACGGAACATATCTTCAATCAAAGTTCCGATTCCGGCATCATAGAGATTAATAAAGAATACACTCTCATTGGAAAGAATCCATTTAAGCTGATCTTTCAGAGTAGAAGGATCTCCTACTACAATACCTTCCAGCCTCTCTCTGATTTCTTCTGCCATTGGGTCCGGAGCAAGCTCGTATTTGTTGCCCTCATCATCCACGCCAAGCAAATAACGCAGCCATCCGGTAATCGCCAGCGGAATACCGATGAGTTTTTTGGCATCTCCATATTTTTCCACATAAGACTGTACTGTCACGCCGAAACGAACGCCAAGTCCCTGAGAAGAATCGGTACACAGTCTCAGGCAGGTATCGCCAAGATACATATTCGGGAATCTGTCTGTCATCAGTTCGTCCAAAAATGCCTTCGGTGAGAGAATCACAGGATCCGGAACAACGTCCATACCTTCTTTGTATCCCACAACATTTGCCAGCTTCAGCATATCCGGATCTCTCATCTCATCCGGGAACAGTTCATAGCCAAGTACACATCCATACGGTCCGAGTGCTGTATGAATCGGGTTCAAGCATACCGTTACTTTCATTCTCTCCGATTTATTTACTGTATCACGGTCTGCCACATACACACCGGCTTTCTCCAGAGCCGGGCGTCCATTCGGAAAACTATTCTCTACAACAAGATACTGTGGTCCTTCCGCATTTACAAACGGAGCGATATAAGTTCTCTTGGACGTGATGACTGGCTGCATGTTTTCCACGCCGGCCTCCTCTAACTGGGCTGCAATTTTCTCACTTGGTCTCGGTGTGATCTTGTCAATCATCGTCCACGGAAAAGCAACCTTGCTCTCATCATTAACATAAGCAACGAATCCATCATCCACAAATCCACGTTTTTTCCATTCTTCTGTCATTTCCAGAACAGCCTCTCTGAATTTCTCACCATTCTTGGAACAGTTATCCATAGATACCAGAGAAATCGGTGTCGCACCCTTCTTGTAGCGTTCCAGAAGCATCGCTGTCACGATTGCCATCGCGCTTGTTGCTTTTTCCGGTCCATTCTCAATATCCGTCTCAATAAACGGAAGGAAGTTTCCGTCTGCTTTTTTCAGTGCATACCCTTTCTCCGTAATGGTAAAGGATACCATCTGAAGACTCGGTGCTGCAAAAATCTCTTTCAGGCGGTTCCATGCCTCAGGCTGATTGCACTGTGCTTTGATTGCCTCAGAAAGTGCTCCAACCACTTTTTTGTCCTGTGTTCCATCTCCATGAAGAATCACACTCAGTGAAAGATTATCAAATGGATCATAAATCTTATCTACCACATCATAGTCAAACGTCTCCACGCAGATGATGCCTCGATCCAGTTCTCCTTTTTCAAGCAGAGTATCTGCGATTCCTCCAAGAAATACGCGAAAAATATTGCCGATTCCAAAGTGTACCCACTGCGGAGCTTTTTTTGTTGCTTCGGCAACTGCCTCCACGTCATACCCCGGGAGAGTAATATCTGCTTTTTCCCATCCCTCGCGATTTTTGATTCCTTCATACGTCAGTTTCATTCTGCTTCTCCTTTCTATGTTCCTATTTCATTTATGTGTTTTGTATTTGTCTTTCGTACAACTATTGTTCATAAGTTATTTATACTCTATTTTTTCTTAAAACGCAATTGACAATATTTCCAAAAAATTTTCGCAGATTTTGTGCATTTTTTTGTCCGTCCACGGAGCATACTTTCACACAGCTCTTATTCATAAGTCATTTATACCTTAATTTTTTATAGAATACAATTGATAATAATTCTAAAAAAATCGCTTTATTTTTAGTGAATTTTACTCATATTGTTTCTTTCATAAATAGTTGATGAATTTCCCAAAATATTATAAACTAGTAATGTTAGATGTAATGCCATAAGAGCAGACATCAAAATAACCGGAGGTAATTATGAAGAAAACAGGAATGACTACGCTTGAAGTACGCACGTACAATAAGAGCAGAGTCTATGAACAAATATATGAAAAGCGTTCCATTTCAAAACAGGAGATTGCATCAGAATTGCAAATGAGTCTGACAACCGTCACGCAGAATCTGAAGCTGCTGGAGACAGAAGGGATGATTACCATCACCGGCCAGTATCAATCTACCGGTGGAAGAAAAGCCAACGCTTACAGTGTTGTTTCTACGGCTGCGATTGCCATAGGGATTGATATCCTGAAAGACCGCCTGCATTTTGTGGCAATCGATCTGTATGGGGAAATCATTCAGAAAAAGACTTTAATCGTCCGCTTTTTTGCAGAAGAAGGCTATTACAAAATGCTTGGTGAGAGTACCCAGCGCTTTATCGCAGCTTTGCCAGAGGAACTTCAAAACAAAATTCTCGGTGTGGGAATTGCTGTTCAGGGACTGGTATCTGCTGACGGTCAATATATGGTGGATGGCCGAATCCTCAATTGTGAGGGAATGACTTTTTCTGATCTGACCGCCTACATTCCCTATCCCTGCCACTTAGAGCATGACTCCACCGCCACAGCTGCCACGGAATTGTGGCAGGATCCATCTTTGCAGGATGCGATTATCTTTATCTTAAACCACAACATCGGTGGAGCAATCGTTATCAATGGAAAAATTCATTACGGATTGAATCTAAGAAGCGGTGTTCTGGAACACCTGCAGCTGAAAGAAGACGGACCACTGTGCTACTGTGGAAAACGAGGATGTCTTGAGACTTACTGCTCCCTCGACAGACTGGAACAAGCCGCCGGCACAGACACGGAAAATTTCTTCTTCCGCCTGCGAAACGGTGACAGACAAAGCAAAGAAATCTGGCTTACCTATATGGACAACCTGTCTCTTGCCATCCGCAACATGATGGTGATTCTGGACTGTGACATTGTCCTGAGCGGTTATCTCGCACCATTCTTAAACGAAGAGGATGTCGAACTTTTGAGAGAACTTGTCCGGCAAAAACTGCCGTATCCACTTGGACATACCAAATTCAAGCTGAATCACTACGGAGAGTTTGCACCGGCAACCGGAGTTTCTCTTGTCTACATAAAAAACTTCCTGAAAAGTATCTAAACATACTTTTCAGGAAGTTTTCTTTTTATCATTTATTTTTTACGGCCACAGCACTGTTTGTATTTCTTACCGCTTCCGCATGGACAAGGATCATTCGGATAAATCTTCTCCTCCTTGCGCTGCACCGGCTTATGTGCACTGTCATCTTTGTTTGTTCCAGTCACCTGTGCTACCTGCTCACGCTCAATTTTCTGTTCGACACGAACATGGTACAGCAGACGAACGGTATCCTCCTGGATGGTCTGTGTCATGGCATTGAACATCTCATATGCACTCATCTTGTACTCGACAACAGGGTCTTTCTGTCCATATGCCTGTAATCCGATACCCTGACGGAGCTGGTCCATATCATCAATGTGATCCATCCATTTGTTATCAATCACCTTCAGCAAAACGACTCGCTCCAGCTCACGAAGCTGTTCCGGTTCCGGGAACTCTGCCTCTTTCAATTCATAAAGCTTCACGGCCTCTTCTTTCAGATCGTGTTTGATTTCATTTTTCTTTTTATCCTTAATGACATCCCATTTCAAAGACTGCACCGGAATAATCTGCGTCATCACAGAGTTGAATTCATGAAGATCCCACTCTTCCTGATCCACATCATCACTAAAGCACATATCTACGGTATTGTCTACGATATCTGTGATCATATTGTAAATCGCATCGCGCATGTTTTCTCCATCGAGTACGCGGCGACGCTCTTTGTAAATAATCTCACGCTGCTCATTGTTGACCGCATCGTAATCCAGCAGATTCTTACGGATTCCATAGTTATTGCTCTCGATTTTCATCTGTGCTTTCTCAATCGCACTCGACAGCATCTTATGCTCAATCTGCTCATTCTCCGCAACTCCAAGAGAACTGAACACACCCATCAGACGCTCAGAACCAAACAGGCGCATCAAATCATCTTCCAGAGAAATGTAAAATCTCGATTCACCCGGGTCTCCCTGTCGTCCGGAACGACCGCGCAGCTGATTGTCAATACGTCTCGATTCATGGCGCTCTGTACCGATAATCTTCAGTCCGCCCGCCTCTTTGGCTACCTCATCCAGCTTAATATCGGTACCACGACCTGCCATATTGGTAGCAATCGTAACGGCACCTGCCTCTCCGGCTTTTGCTACAATCTCAGCCTCTTTCTCATGGAATTTGGCGTTCAATACGGTGTGCTGGATGCCTTCCTTGCGGAGCATTTTGCTCAGAAGCTCCGAAGTCTCAATCGTAATCGTACCAACCAGAACCGGCTGTTTTTTTGCATGAGCCTCTTTGACCGCTTCCACAACGGCTTTATATTTTTCTTTCTTCGTCATATATACAGCATCATCCAAATCGACACGCTGCACCGGACGGTTTGTGGGAATTTCCACAACGTCCATACCGTAAATATCACGGAACTCTTTTTCTTCGGTAAGAGCAGTACCCGTCATTCCGGCCTTTTTCTTATATTTGTTAAAGAAATTCTGGAAAGTGATCGTGGCAAGCGTCTTGCTCTCACGTTTTACCTTCACATGCTCTTTCGCTTCAATCGCCTGATGCAGACCATCGGAGTAGCGGCGTCCCGGCATAATACGTCCGGTAAACTCATCTACAATCAGAACCTCATCATCTTTTACGACATAATCCTGATCACGGAACATCAGATTGTTCGCACGCAGTGCCAGATCTACATTGTGCTGGATCTCCAGATTTTCCGGATCCGACAGGTTTTCAATGTTGAAAAATTTCTCTACTTTCTTCACACCATCGGCTGTCAGCGTTACAATCTTATCTTTCTCATTGACAATGAAATCACCTGTCTCGGTAATCTCCTCACCCATGATTGCCGCCATCTTTGTCATCTCACCGCTGGCCTCGCCTCGCTGCAGCTGATGTGCCAGAATGTCACAAACTTCATAAAGCTTTGTGGATTTTCCGCTCTGTCCGGAAATAATCAAAGGAGTACGAGCCTCATCAATCAATACAGAGTCCACCTCATCGATGATGGCGTAATTCAACTCTCTCTGTACCAGCTGCTCTTTATAAATGACCATGTTGTCACGCAGATAGTCAAAACCAAGTTCGTTGTTCGTAATATACGTAATATCACAGGCATACTGTTCTCTTCTCTCATCGTTTTTCATCGGATTGAGAACGACACCAACCTTCAGGCCGAGAAATTCATGGACTTTTCCCATCCACTGCGCATCACGCTCTGCCAGATAATCATTGACTGTGACAATGTGCACACCTTTTCCTTCCAGTGCATTCAAATAAGCCGGAAGTGTGGAAACAAGTGTCTTACCTTCACCGGTACGCATCTCTGCGATACGTCCCTGATGCAAAATCACGCCACCGATCAGCTGCACACGATAATGTTCCATATCCAACACTCGTCTTGCAGCCTCACGAACCGTCGCATATGCCTCCGGCAAAAGATCATCCAGTGTCTCTCCCTCACTGAGACGTTTTTTAAATTCTCTCGTCTTGCCCTGAAGTTCCTCGTCACTCAACGCAATCATCTGCGGTCTCAGTGCTTCTATTTTATCTACAGTACCAATGATACGTTTTACTTCACGCTCACTGTGTGTACCAAACAGTTTTGTTATAATACTCATGCTCTCAAACTCCTACTTTCAGATTTGCGAAAAAAAGTGTGCCTCCGCACACACTATCAAAATACATCACTCTATTTTACCACTTTACAGGAAAATTAACAATGAATAATTCATAAACTTTGTGTGTACATATGCATTCGTGTTACTGTTTACAGTAACACTCATTCAGTTGCTGTGAACAGTAACCTCATCCACAATTACACATCGGCACACAATGTAAGAAGACGGAGACATCCGTCTGTCCCCGCCCTCTTACATAAATTAGGTTGATTTATTCACAAATAGTAAGATTATTTTTCTTCTACAAAATAGGTCTCCTGTATTGCCTCGTACAGATTACTCTCATCCTTATTTTTAATGATTTCGCAAATCCGTTCATGGGCTGCATACAGTTCCTGACCTCTTCCGCTTTTTATCATGTGCGCAACGCTGTCTTTACGCATAGAATACGTCAGCATTCTTACAATTCCGTTGATTTTTTCCATGAGCGAATTATGGCCCATCGCCATAACCGCATCATGAAATTCGTTGTCGGCCTCAAAGGCCCTGTCTACATCGTAGTCTTCTTTCAGGAATTCTTCTTTCAGTGCTGCAAGTTTTTCTGTGACCTTCGCAAATCCTTCTTCGTCATTTTTCAGGATTGCAAGATGCAGGACAGACACTTCTGTCATTTCACGAAGCTCCATCAGGCTGTCATAATCTTCTTCTTTGCAGAGAATAATGCCATAAATCATCGGGTCGATCATACTCTCTGAAAAGCCTTCGCATACATAGGTTCCTTCTGCTCTTTTTATCTCCAGAACACCTATATAGACCAGTATTTTGATAGCCTCCCTTACTGTGCTTCTTCCAATTCCGAGACTTTCAGCCAGTTCTGTCTCTGTCGGAATTTTATCTCCCGGACGAAGCTGCTTGTCCAGTATTGCCTGTGTCAGACGGTCGATCACCTGCTGCACCATTGACTTATTGTTGATTTTTTTGAGATTCACCATGTCCTACATTCCTCTTCACTCTTCCAGATATATTGAGATATTTCTTTGTTTATTTGTTTTATTGAGATTATTTTAAGGATTTGTGATTATTTTGTCAATATCGAACATCCGATATCTTACATAAAATATATAGGAAGAATATAAAACTGGTGTCCAAAAAAATCAGACAATATTAATCCATATGAGATCCGCCGTTGATGTCGATTTCTTCACCTGTAATATAAGAAGCCTCTTTGGATGCCAGGAATACGATTGCTGCTGCTACTTCTTTTGTCTCACCCGGACGTCCCATCGGAATTCCATCGATTACTTTGTCTGCATCTTCCTTCGGAAGAGATTTCCAGATTTCTGTGTTGATCAGACCTGGGCAAACACTGTTGATTGTAACACCTTCTGCAGAGATTTCTCTGGAAAGGTTTTTCGAAAATGCCAGAACAGCAGCTTTGGAAGCAGAATAGTGAGCTCCTCCGAAGACACCGCCTCCTCTTTTACCGGATACAGAAGACAGGTTTACGATTCTTCCGTATTTTGCGGCGCGCATTGGTTTCATAACTGCCTGTGTGCAGAGGAACAGACCTACCATATTTACCTCAAAGATTCTTCTCATATCGTCTGCTGTCATATCTTCTACTGTCACTTTCTGAGAAATACCAGCGTTGTTAACGAGTACGTCAATTTTTCCATATTTATCGAGAACAGCCTGTACCATAGCGTCTACAGAATCTTTATTGGTAACGTTTACGACAACACCCATTGCGTCTCCGCCCATAGCTTTGATTTCTTCTACTGTTGCATTGACACCTGCTTCGTTCATATCTGCGATTACAACAGATGCGCCCTGCTCAACAAAGCTCTTTGCGATTGTTTTACCGATTCCTTTTGCAGAACCACTTCCAGTTACGATTACTACCTGACCATCAAATTCAAACATGATTTTATTCTCCTTTTCTATTTTTGCGTTCTATATAATGAAATACCTTTTTCCTTTTTCCCTTTGTTTTGCTGTTTTCCCTTTTTTCTTTTTTGCGGCAGACTGGCGGGGGTGTGAATGAGAGAGGGCCAACTGCCGCATCAGTTCAACTTATGACTAACATATGATGTAATGGAGCAGACTACATCAATGTTTTTGCTGTGTTCACAATATTTTCAACTGTAATTCCATTCATCTCCAGCAGTCTCTCATATGGAGCAGACTGTCCAAACTGATCCTGGATACCAATACGTTTTACGATTGTATTTCCCTGTTCTGCGGCTACTTCGCAGACAGCTCCGCCAAGACCGTTGATAATGTTGTGATCTTCCACTGTGATAATCTTGCCGATTTCCATACATTCTTTGACTGCATCGACATCAAGAGGTTTGATTGTGTGCATATCAAACAGTTTTACGCTGATTCCCTCAGCCTCAAGCTGCTCTGCTGCTTTCAGTGCGATGCATACCGTATCTCCGTTAGCAATGATTGCCACATCTTTACCTTCTTTCAGTTTGTTTGCCTTACCAATGACAAACTCAGCATCCTCATCATAGATAACCGGAATGGAATCTCTTGTAAATCTTAAGTAACATGGGCCATACATCTCAGCAGAAGCTGCTACCAGTTTCTTTGCGGAAACATAATCTGCCGGCATTACGACTGTCATGTTTGGCAGCGTTCTCAGCACACCAAGATCCTCAATACACTGATGGCTTGCACCGTCATTGGCCGGTGTTACACCACCGTGGGAGCATGCAATTTTTACGTTCAGGTTTGGATAACAGATTTCCTGACGGATCATCTCACACATTCTCAGAGAACCGAATACTGCGTAAGTAACAACGAAAGGAACTTTTCCGCATGTTGCCATACCTGCTGCCACACCTGCTGCGTTCTGCTCTGCAATACCTACGTTGAAATACTGATCTGGAAGCTGTTTGCGGAACTCACCAGTTTTGCAGGATTTACCTATATCTACGTCTACTACATAAATTTTGTTGTCTTTTTTTCCTAATTTAACGATCTCTTCACCAAATCCCTCACGGGTTGCTTTCTTAATTTCACTCATTGCTGTTCCTCCTTCATCTCATTAGATATACTGAGCATCTAATTCTTTCATTGCCTGTTCATACTGTTCCTTGTTTGGTGCTACACCATGCCATCCGCACTGGTTCTCCATGAAGGATACGCCTTTACCTTTTACAGTGTTTGCGAAGATGCATTTCGGTTTTCCATTCTTGGATGCACGAATCTTGTCCAGTGTTGCAACGATTTCTTCCATATTGTGTCCGTCAATGTCAAATGTCTCAAATCCGAATGCTTCGAATTTTTTACCTAAATTGATGTTCGGCATAACCTCATCTGTCGTACCATCCAGCTGCAGGTTGTTGTTGTCTACGAATACGATCAGGTTGTCCAGTTTGTATTTGTTGGCTGTCTGAGCTGCCTCCCAGATTTCACCTTCCTGGCACTCACCGTCACCGACAACTACGAATACACGGTAATCTTTGTTGTCCTGTTTTGCTACGATTCCCATTCCGACGCCGCAGGCAAGTCCCTGTCCAAGAGAACCTGTGGAAATGTCGATACCAGGGCATTTCTTCATATCCGGATGTCCCTGAAGGATGGAACCTTCTTTACGAAGTGTAGCAAGAACTTCCTCGTCAAAGAATCCTAATGTTGCCAGTGCTGCATACTGAATCGGACAAACATGACCTTTAGATAAGATGAAACGGTCTCTGTCTTCCCATTTCGGATTTTTCGGGTCAAGGTTCATTTCTTTGAAGTAGCAGGCTGTCACGAAGTCCGCTGCGGAAAGAGATCCGCCTGGATGTCCGGACTGTGCCTCATAAATCATTTTGATAACTTTTTTACGCAGGTCTGTTGCCTGATTTTTTAAATCTTTGATACTCATTTCACTCATAATATTTTTCCTCCTAGACTAAAAGCAATGAAATTTGTGGTATATAGGTTACAAGCAATAATACGATCAGGGATGCGATCAAAAGAGGTACCACGGCTGCCGATATATCTTTGATCTTGACATCGGCAATTCCACATCCCACATAGAGGTTTACACCAACCGGCGGTGTAAACAGACCGATTGCCAGATTTACGATCATAACAGTTCCAAGGTGAACCAGGTCAATTCCAAGAGCAGTTGCTACCGGAACAAACAGCGGTGTGAAAATGTAAAGTGCTGAGGTGGAATCCAGGAAACATCCTGCGATCAGCAGAATCACATTGACAATCAGGAAGAAGATGATCTTGCTTCCGCCTGTTGCATTTACCATTGCCTGACTGATTGCGACGTCCAGTCTTGCTCTTGTCAGTACGTATGCGAACAGGGATGCACCGATGGTAATGAACATTACAGTTGCTGTTGTAGAAGCAGAGTCTACGAAAATTGCATACAGCTCTTTGAACTTTACTTCTTTGTATACAAACACACCGACTACCAGACCGTATACAGCAGATACTGCTGCGGCTTCGGTTGGTGTGAAGATTCCTCCGTAGATACCACCCAGGATGATGACTGGCATCAATAATCCCCAGAAAGCATCTTTGAATGCATCCCATCTTTCCTTACCGGATGCTTTTGGCATGGTCTTCAGATCAGATTTTCTTCCGATCCAGAGAGCGGTGATTGCCAGTGCAGCACCCATGAGCACACCAGGAATCATTCCTGATTTAAACAGGTCACCGATGGAGGTGTCGGCGATGGAGCCGTACACTACAAACGTAATGCTGGGAGGGATTACAACTCCGATTGCACCTGCTGATGCCATCAATGCTGCGGAAAATGCAGGTTTGTATCCGGCATTAATCATAGCCGGTACAAGAATAACACCGAGAGCTGCTACGGTAGCCGGGCCAGATCCGGAGATTGCTGCGAAAAAACAAGCAACAACTACGCAGACAATCGCAACACCGCCGCGGATGTGACCAACACACTTTTCAGCGAGATTGATCAGTCTTCGGGAAATTCCCGCCTTTTCCATAATGTTTCCGGCAAGGATAAAAAATGGAATTGCCAGAAGAACGAATTTACTTGTGGAAGATGATACGAGTCTTGGAAGACTGCTCATGATGGCGTCTAAAGGTCTTCCTGCACCCTGTACGATCATCGTCACTACGCTGGATAAGCCAAGGCACACTGCAATGGGAGTTCCTAAAATCAGGAGCACTGCAAAGGTGATAAATAATACTGCTGCAATCATGCTTTAACCTCCTTCTTCGGTTCTTCTTTTACTGCATTCACAGTCAATTGTATGAATCTAATCAGGACAAACAGCGCTCCGATTGGAACAAAGGAACCGAAAATCCATTCCGGCCACTGCATTCCTGCTGTTTTCTGTCCCAGATTATATTGGCTGATTACCATCAGAATTCCATAGTAGAAAATTCCGCCTGAGAAAAGAACGCCAAATGCGTATCCAATCACGTTACAAACTTTCGCAGCACCTGCACTTAAGTTATCGGTCAGAATGGTAAGACCAAGGTGTGCTTTTCTTTTGGCTGCAATTGCTGAGCCCAATAAACTTGCCAGTACAAACAAATATGTTGTGATTTCTTCCGAGAAAGAAAATGATGCACTGAATACATATCTGGCTATAACGTTGGCAAATGTCAGTACTGTCATGACGATCATGCAGATTACTGTAACAATTTCTTCAATATAGTCTAATATCTTCATTGTATCCCCCTGTATTAATCAATCTGGAATGCTTCTCTTGCTTCTTCTCCATATTTTTCAATATATTTCTCACGCATCGGTTCTACCGCATCTTTAAATGTCTGAAGCTGTTCCTCATTCAGTCTGGTTACCTGCATACCGCCTTCTTCAAAGCCTTTAATCAGGTTCTCTTCATCTGCTTCCAGTTTGTCACGACCCCAGTTGCATGCCTCCACGGCACATTCGGAAAGCAGTTCTCTTGTGTTTTCTTCCAGACTGTTCCAGATTTCTGTGTTTGCCACAAATAAATCATTTTCATATGTATAATTCCAGATTGTCATGTAATCCTGGATCTCATCCATTTTTGCAGAATCTGTAATGCTACATCCATTCTCCTGACCATCAATCGTTCCCTGCTGGATGGCTGTGTATACCTCACTCCAGCTCATGGCTACCGGGTCAGCTTTTAATGTTTTCCAGAAGTCCATGTAGATCTCACCACCGGGAACTCGAATCTTCAGTCCCTTTACGTCTTCCGGTGTCTCTACGGCATGTTTGCTGTTACTGATCTGGCGGAAACCATTGTGGAAAGAACCAAGATAGGTAATTCCCTTGTTTGCCAGAAGTTCCTCATAATATTTATAGCCCGTCTCATCGATGACTGTTCTTGCCTCTTCATAACTGTTGAAGAGCCATGGAATGGTTCCTGCTGCAAGTTTTCCGTCCAGAGCTGCCATTACGCAGGTTGCGTATGCTGCAAGGTCGGTACTTCCTACTGCCACCATCTCGACACCCTTGGTCGCATTTCCTCCGGCTAACTGGTCATTTGGAAAGACTGCTACTGTCACATTCCCCCCGGAACGTTCCTCAACCAGCTCTGCGAATTTGTCTGCCACCAGACTGTCAATCTGAATATCCGTTCCATTGACTGCCATTGTCAGTTCAATTTTCTGATATTCACTGTTTGCTGCACTGTCTGCGCCCGTCTCTGTACTATTGCCACACCCCATAAGCAGTGTACTGGCCAGAAGTGCTCCCGCTGTCATTAAAGCGATTTTGCGTTTCATAGTTACCTCCTTCTCCTTTTCTTTTCGCCTTACATCTTTTGTCTGTTTAGCTTATGTATAACGTCTGATGTAAGCTGTTGATGTTATGATAATCGATTTTACTGGATTCGTCAATATATTTTGGACAAAATTACTCATTTCAGACATTCTCACAATCTTTTTTTATCGTTTTTGTTCATAATCACCAATTTCATAAAAAAACGGAACATTTTATGGGTTGGAATATTCTTCCAACCCATAAAAATAGCGGGGTACCATCGAGAAGTACCCCACCTGCATTCCTGATTAACATTCCGGCTCGATCAGCCCGTATGTGTTTCCTTTTCTCTTATAAACTACATTCACTTCTTCTGTCTCCGCATTTCTGAATACGAAGAAATTATGTCCCAGCAATTCCATCTGTACACATGCATCTTCCGGATACATCGGTTTCATACCAAATCTCTTGGTGCGGATGATGTTTACCTCATCCTCTTCATCAAACTCCTTCTCCATAAATGCCTGCTGGAAGTTGCCGCCTTCCTGTTTTTTGTCTACGATTTTATTTTTGTATTTTCTTAATTGTCTTTCGATGACTTCTTCTACCAGATCAATGGAAACATACATATCATTGCTTACCTGCTCTGAGCGGATGATGTTGCCTTTGACCGGTATCGTTACTTCAATCTTCTGTCTTTCTTTCTCAACACTTAAAGTAACAATAATCTCTGTATCGGGAGTGAAATATCTTTCCAGCTTTCCAAGCTTGTCCTCAACTGCTGCTCTTAATCCTTCTGTCACATCAATGTTCTTACCGCTAATAATAAAACGCATAGAATCAACCCCTTTGTCGTTTATTTAGGGGGAAGTCCCCCTGGTAGCCTTATTATAGCATACTTTCTCCGGATTTAGTATCCATTTTGTAATCATTTTATACAATTTTCAGAAATACTTTTCTATTACCGCAAACTTTGCTAAAATATGTATATCTGTGAAACATTTACAAATACGATAAATCTGGAGGATATAAGATGAGATTTCGACCATGCATTGATATACACAACGGACAGGTAAAACAGATTGTAGGCGGAAGCCTGAAAGATGCCGGAGATCAGGCGCAGGAAAACTTTGTTGCCACACAGGATGCGGCCTTTTTCGCAAAGCTCTATCAAAAGGCCGGCCTGCAGGGAGGACATATCATACTTTTGAACCCACCTTCTTCTGAATATTACGAGTCGACCAAATCACAGGCACTTCAGGCACTTGGCGCTTACCCTGGCGGTATGCAGATTGGAGGAGGCATCAATGCTGACAATGCGATGGAATATCTGAATGCCGGTGCCAGCCATGTCATCGTCACTTCGTATGTATTTAAAGATGGGAAAATTTCTTATGAAAATCTGGAAAAGATAGTGAAATCTGTCGGAAAGGAACATCTCGTTCTTGATCTGAGCTGCCGCAAAAAGGACGGTGATTACTATGTGGTAACCGACCGCTGGCAGAAATTCACTGACATGAAACTCGATCTGGATGCACTTCGGGAACTTGGTTCTTACTGTGATGAATTTCTGATCCATGCCGTAGACGTAGAGGGAAAAGCCAGGGGAATCGAGACAGAACTCGTGCAGCTTCTCGCTGAATACGGGGAGATTCCGATGACTTACGCCGGAGGTGTCGGCAGCTTTGCGGATCTGGATGCACTGCGCCAGTATGGAAAGAATCATCTGGATGTGACCATCGGAAGTGCGCTCGATCTTTTCGGCGGAACGATGGAATACGAAAAAGTATTGGCATATATGCGATGAGACAAGAAAATACCGCAAAATATAGGAAAAGACAGGAGTTTTCTGCATGCCCTTCGCGCACCTGAGAGGACATGAGAAAACTCCAAAATTTTCTATTGTTTATCCAATCAGCACTTCTTTCCCCTCAAAGGCAAAACCATACTTGCGAATACGTTCCGAGGCAATGCCCTGGTCAATTAGAGTTTGTGCGTATTGTTTTTCCTCAATCTGCCTGAGGGCCGATGCCAGAGTGTCTTCTAAGTTTTTCTCTCTTCTCTTATTAAACACTTTAAATTCCATAATGATGGCATCGTCATCTTTTCTTGGATATAGAATCACATCATATCGACCAAAACCGCTTTCCCGATTAGAAGTAATGATATAACGATCCTGCAATTCCATCATCAGTCCCAACACAAATCCGTGATAGAAGCGCTCCGGTTCCGCGCTGGACGGACGCTTCCCCGTATCAAAACTGCTGAATACAGAACGAGTAACACGATTCATGTATTCGTTCATTGCATCCACATCGTCCAAAAGCAACGCCTGAATAAAATCATTGTAATTGGAGCTGTCCTTTTTAAACCAGCCCCTGATCATATTTCGAAACATACGCTTTACTTCATAATTGGTAAGCGTTAACTGATAACATTCTTCTTCCACATTCACCTGCAGCACCTTCAAATATCCGCTTGCAAGCAAAAGGCTCCAAATTGCTTCTTCATTATCGTCCAGAAGATTATATACAATCTGTTCATCAATTTCCGTGTTAATGCATCCGCCCTGCATTAACGTTTCAAACTGTTCCTTGATTCTTCTGCTCCCCTGCCGGATTAGCCTGCTCACCAGACTGTTCGAGCTGGTATTTGCCCAGTAAGTAGAAAATTTTCCCGTATCCAGTAAATTGATGATAGACCATGGATTATAGATATCTCTTACCTTTCCAAATACAAATCCATCATACCATTTTTTGACTTTTTCCTTTTCTGTCATGCCCATCTCGTCCATAGCCGCAAAAACTTCTTCCTCGGTAAAACCAAAAGAAGTCGCATACTCATCGGAGGTCGTCGTAACCACTTTTAGATTATTGAGATCTGAGAAAATGGATTCCTTACTCACTCTTGTGATTCCTGTCATCATGGCACGTTCCACGTATGGATTCGTCTTAAAAGTCGAATTAAACAGACTTCGGATAAATGACGTCAATTCATCCCAAAAACCATCGACATATGCCTCCTGTATTGGGGTATCATACTCATCCAACAGAATAATGACTTTTTTTCCATAATAGCGATATAAAAAGCCAGATAACTGATATAATGCCGAAGTGGCATCACTATCCTCCATTTTTGAAGATACACGGTCAAAATATTCCCTGTCTTTGTCGGTTAACGCCTCACTATCTCTCAAAAAGGAATAGTGACTATAGAGATTTGTTAAAATCTCGCAGATTTTCTCTTTCGCCGAAGCGTAATTTGTTTCCTTTACCCTTGCAAAAGACAGACTGATTACCGGATACGTTCCCTGCAGTTTCCGGTATTTTGCATCCTCCCAGATGGAAAGTCCCTCAAAGAGCTCCCCCCTATCTGCATACTCCAGAGAAAAAAACTGCTCCAGCATGCTCATATTTAACGTTTTTCCAAAGCGGCGGGGACGGGCAATTAACGTTACACTGTCTTTGCTTTCCCACCATTCCCTGATAAAATTTGTTTTATCGACATAAAATACATCATTTTCTATGATTTGCTCAAAACTCTGTATTCCAATCGCAACCGTTCTTCCCATACGCACCTCGTTTCCTGCTGCCTTTTTCTCCATTATCATTCTTTCATACATAAGTATATGACATTTTTACATAAATAGCAAACAAGAAGCTTTCTCAAATCAAAAAGGAGCTATTGCTCCATAGATGATATTCTTACTCATCTATTTTGCAATAGCTCCAAAGTTCCTGATACATTACGGATTTGCTCTCTCCGCAGCATTATTATTGTTTGTATTGTCGGCATTGTTGTTTGTATTGTTGTTGGCATTATTGTTATTGTCAGTTGTGTTGCCGTCACCAACGATGTCATCGACTGCATTTCCTACACCATTTCCGATGTCTTCCATGCCCTGCCCAATGTTGTCTGCGACACCATCATTATTCGTGTTGTTGTTATTGTTGGTGTCGTTGTTGTTATTGTTATTGGCATTGTTGTCTGCGTTATTTCCATTGTTGTCTACCACATTGTCGTTGGCAGTATTATTATTTTCTGTATCACCTGTGTTGTTGTCTGTCGCATTCTGCTCCGTCGCCGCATTGTTGTCTGTACCGTTGTTGTTGTCGCCCGTTCCACAAGCCACAAATGTTCCCATAACAAATACCAGCGTAACTGTCATCAAAAGTTTTTTCAATGCCTTTGCTTTCATATGCTTGCTCTCCTTTGCCATCTTCTTTTTGTTGATGATATTAATATGAGCAAAGAAAAGCACTTTTATGCATTTTTTATGCACGATAAATGGTGGTGAAAAAAACCATAATTTACTGCGAAAAACAATCAGCCTTCAATGACGTCGCTCATGTGATAATAGCCGGCTGGTTTTCCAGCAAGGAATTTCGCAGCCTCCACAGCGCCTTTTCCAAATACTGCCTTGGAATATGCTGTGTGAGAGAACGTAATTACTTCATCCGGACCTGCAAAAATCACATCATGATCACCGACAATGGTTCCGCCGCGAACTGCAGAGATTCCGATTTCCTTATCATCACGCGGATTCATGTCCTGGCTTCTGTCGTATACATAATGATATTGATTGTCCATCGCCTCATTCAGGCTGTCAGCTAAAGCAAGCGCTGTTCCGCTTGGAGCATCTTTTTTCAGTTTATGATGTTTCTCCACAATCTCCATATCGAATCCGGCGGTTGCCAGAACTTTTGCCGCATCCTGAATCAGTTTCAGCAGTGTGTTGATACCAAGCGACATATTTGCAGATTTCAAAATCGCAACTTTGCCGCTTGTCTCCTCTACCTGTTTCAGCTGCGCTTCGCTCAGTCCTGTTGTACACAGTACTGCCGGAAGCTGTTTTTCCACACAGTAAGCAAGAATGGAAGCCAGTGCTTTCGGAGAGGAAAAATCAATCAGCACATCGGCTTCCACATCACAGTCTGCAATGTTGGTAAATACCGGATAACCGTTGTCACGGCAATCCACCATATCGATACCTGCCACAATCTCCGCATTGGCGTCGTCTTTTACAAGACCGGAAATCACCTGTCCCATATGTCCATTGCAGCCGTTCATGATTATCTTCGTCATTTGTTTTTTCTCCTTATGTCTTATGCAAGTTTAATTCCAAATTCTTCCATCGCTTTTGCAAGTTTCTGCTGATTTGCTTCTTCCATTACAGTCAGAGGTGCGCGAAGTCCGCCGACATTCCATCCCATCAGATTCATAGCAGCTTTTACCGGAATCGGGTTTACTTCACAGAACAATGCATCAATCAAATCCATTGCTTTCAGCTGAATCTCACGGCTTCCTGCCACATCTCCGTCAAAGAATTTCTGGCACATATCATGTGTTTCCTGCGGAGCAACGTTGGATAATACAGAAATCACTCCTTTGCCGCCAAGGGACAAAATCGGAACAACCTGATCATCGTTACCGGAATAAATATCAATGCATCCGTCTGCAAGAGCAGCCAGTTTTGCGATCTGGGAAATATTTCCGCATGCCTCTTTGATTGCTACAATATTCTCTACATTTTTTGCCAGTGTAACGGCTGTTTCCGGAAGGATGTTGCATCCTGTTCTGCTTGGTACATTATAAAGTACAACAGGAATCGAAATGCTGTTTGCGATTGCTGTAAAGTGAGCAATCAGGCCTTTCTGCGTTGCTTTGTTGTAGTATGGAGTTACCAGAAGTACACCATCTGCACCATAGCTTTCAGCCTCTTTGGAAAGCATGATTGCAGTCTCTGTACAGTTCGAACCAGTACCTGCAATAACCGGAATTCTCTTTGCTACTTTGTCAATGGTGTATTTGATTGCTTTGAGATGCTCGCCATGGGTCAGAGTAGATGCCTCACCAGTCGTTCCGCAGATAACAATGGCATCTGTGTGATTTGCAATCTGATCCTCAATAATCTCTCCTAATTTCTCGTAGTCCACGCTTCCATCCTCATGAAATGGTGTAACAATGGCAACACCTGCACCTGTAAAAATTGACATAATATTTTCCTCCTTCATCGTAGTGTTCTAATTTCAAAAATTAACTTGTCAGAACACTCATAAAAATTAGCTTTTGTTTACTGATTTTCGCGTTTTTCACCTTTGCAATCCAAAAAAGAAGAGGCTGACAAGAAAGTCCGCCTCTAAAGATACATCATTGTATAAGCTCTAGATAGCTCCCCATCTTGCGATGACAGTCATAGAGTTCTTCACCCTATGCCCAAGTATACAATCTCAGGAACTGTATACTTTCGGCGTCTTTTCCTTTCAACTGTCTTCCCCTGTGCCTGACACATCAGACGGCCTACTCATAATTAACGCGACCTCTATCTTTTTATATTCTTTAGTTATGCACTACTATAGCATCATTCGCTTTCCTTGTCAACGCAAATTTCGGATAAATATTCTGTGTTTACTGTCGTGACAGCATCCACATACTCTCTCATCTCTTCCGGCAATCTAAGTCCAGTCAGAATGATCTGCATATCGCTTTTGTTAATCCGAAGAATTTCATTAATTTCTTCACATGTTGCAATGCCATGCTGGGGAAGTCCGAGAATCTCGTCCAGAAGCAGCACATCACATTCATGTGTTGCAATGACTTTTCTTGCATAATTCAATCCATTCCGGATATTTTCCTTCTGCTCTTCCTTCTCCTGCTGGGTCAGTTCTTCAAAATACTGCTCAGACTTTTCAAAACGGAAGAACTTAATATCAAGTTCCGTACCGGCAAGCCAGCTCAATTCTCCTTTTTCTTTGCCCTTTAAAAACTGAATAATGATCACACTCTTCTGTTTTGCGCAAGCTCTGAGACTTTGGCCAAGAGCAAGAGATGTTTTTCCTTTCCCATCACCGCAGATCACTTCAATGAATCCCTTTTTCATATTGTCCTCCATGTACAGGAATCACTGTACATTTTTCAAAAAGAATTTCTCCGGCTGTCAAAATGCCAGCCACATTCCTGATTAATGGTCTCGAATCCCATACATAGTACACCATAATCCGCGAAAAAGCAAGTCTCTCCTGGCAATGAAATTATATTAATGATTTAGGTGTCAAAACCTTGATTACGGATTGTTTCGTGCTACGCACTCCCACAATCCTGCCCCCATTCGCAATCCATGGGGCCCCCGCCCCACTTCTTGCTCATGTGGGGCGGGTCAATAAGGTATACCTCCACTTACATGCAAGCATGACGTGGAGAATACCTTTTGACACTGTAATCATATTAATCCATATACTCCAGCTTGCTGACAGATATTTCATATGCGGTTCGCTTTTCACTTTCTGTCTCACTTACTTTTTTCATATAATCTCTGCTCTGGATTCTTCCCCATATCAACACATGTCCGCCAACCTCAAATGCTGACGCATACCGGGCATTTCTGCCCCAGCATATGCAGGGTATGTAATCCGACTTTCCGTAAGGTCTGTTGACTGCCAGAAGCAAGTCTGCAATTTCTCTGCCCAAAGGCGTTTTGCGGTACACCGGCGGCTTGCAGATGTATCCGTCAAGAAAAATCTGGTTGGTAATCATCGAATCATCAATTTCATCCACAAAGCTCAGTTCCCGCACAAAGACCGATAGAACAAGACGGTTCTTCTTCTCTTCATGACGGTTATAGGAACGAAATTGTCCCTGCACCTGGATGTATTCCCCTTCATAGTTCTGTGTAACGTCGATCAGACGTTCCGAAACCATAAGCGGAATCCTGTCCTCTGAATCACTGAGTCTTTTCACCACCAGTTCCAGAGTATAAAATCCTTCTCCGAACACCTGATGACTGAATGTAAAATCTGAAGCGATTTTACCCATAATAGATACCTGGTTATTTTCTATAATCTTATCTGCCATGAATGATAGTTCCCCTTCCTCTTGGTGGTATTTTTGTTTATATCATATCTATTCTATCTTTGTGAAATTTAGAACAAAAAAAATTTTTTTTTTGAAATCCTTGTAATCTGGAGAAAATGTGATACACTTTATAGGTTGGAAAGCAAAAAACGCATTTTATTAAGTAGAAACCTAGTGCACTGGCATATTCGTTTTCAGACTAATGGCTTAGAATGTTTTTTCATCGACAAGGAATGTGCCAGTACACTCATACTATAAGACTGATATTTGATTATTGAAAATGAATTGAAAGGGACGAAATTTATGAAGATGAAACGCGACGATGTACGTAACGTAGCCATTATTGCCCACGTTGACCATGGTAAAACCACACTTGTAGACGAACTTCTCAAGCAGAGCGGTATTTTCCGCGAGAATCAGGAAGTGCAGGAGCGTGTCATGGACTCAAACGACATTGAACGTGAACGCGGAATTACGATTCTGTCTAAAAATACGGCTGTACATTACAAAAATACAAAAATCAACATTATCGATACTCCTGGACACGCAGACTTCGGCGGTGAGGTAGAGCGTGTTCTGAAAATGGTAAACGGTGTCATTCTTGTAGTGGATGCCTTTGAAGGAGCGATGCCGCAGACAAAATTTGTTCTCAGAAAGGCACTTGATTTGGACCTGGATGTCATTGTCTGTGTCAACAAGATTGACCGTCCGGAGGCACGCCCGGAGGAAGTTGTGGATGAAGTTCTGGAGCTTTTGATGGATCTGGACGCTTCTGACAGACAGCTTGACTGTCCATTTTTGTTCGCATCCGCAAAAGCAGGCTATGCAGTAAAAGATTTAAGTGATGAACCAAAAGACATGATTCCTCTGTTTGAGACAATTCTTGAGCATATTCCGGCACCGGAGGGAGATCCGGAGGCACCAACACAGGTTCTGATCAGCACCATCGATTACAATGAATATGTCGGCCGTATTGGTGTCGGAAAAGTCGACAACGGAACGATTTCTGTCAATCAGGATGTCGTCCTTGTCAATGAGCATGATCCGGACAAACAGCAGCGTGTAAAAATCAGCAAGCTGTACGAATTTGACGGTCTGAATAAAGTGGATGTACGCGAAGCCGGCATTGGCTCTATCGTAGCAATTTCCGGTATCTCAGATATCCACATCGGTGATACCATCTGCTCCCCGGAACATCCGGAACCAATTCCATTCCAGAAGATTTCCGAGCCTACGATTGCTATGAACTTTATGGTTAACGACAGCCCATTAGCGGGACAGGAAGGTAAATTTGTCACTTCCCGTCACATCCGCGAGCGTCTGATGCGCGAGCTGAACACGGATGTCAGCCTTCGCGTGGAAGATACCGACAGCCCGGACTGCTTTAAAGTATCCGGACGAGGCGAGCTACATCTGTCTGTCCTGATTGAAAATATGCGCCGCGAGGGCTATGAGTTCGCAGTCAGCAAGGCTGAGGTTCTGTATAAAACCGATGAACGCGGCAAAAAACTGGAGCCTATGGAGATTGCCTACGTAGATGTACCGGATGAATTCTCCGGTTCCGTCATCAGCAAATTAAGCGAACGCAAGGGCGAGCTGCAGGGTATGAGCATCGCAAGCGACGGTTCTACTCGTCTGGAGTTCAACATTCCATCCCGCGGTCTGATCGGATTCCGTGGTGAATTTATGACCATCACAAAAGGAAACGGTATTCTCAACACCATGTTTGACGGCTACGGAGAATACAAAGGCGATATGATGTACCGCAAACAGGGCTCCCTGATCGCATTCGAGGACGGCGAGGCCGTTACTTACGGTCTGTTCTCCGCACAGGACAGAGGTACCCTCTTTATTGGACCTGGTCAGAAGGTTTACAGTGGAATGGTTATCGGCCAGAATGGTAAGGCAGAAGACATCGAGCTGAATGTCTGCAAGACAAAGCACCTGACCAACACCCGTTCTTCTTCGGCAGATGAGGCTCTGAAGCTGACACCGCCGAGAATCCTGAGCCTGGAACAGGCACTGGAATTTATCGACCGTGACGAACTTCTGGAGATTACTCCGGAAAACCTTCGTATCCGCAAGAAGATTCTCGATCCAAGAGAGCGCAAACGTGCTGCTATGAGAAATTCATAATGATGATTACAGTGTCAAAAGGTATTCTCCACGTCATGCTTGCATGTAAGTGGAGATATACCTTATTGACACGCCCACACATGAGCAAGAAGTGGGGCGGGGGCCCCATAGATTGCGAATGCGGGGGCAGGATTGTGGAAGTGCGTAGCATGAAACAATCCGTAATCAAGGTTTTGACACCTAAATCATAATATTGGGAAATATGAGAGAAAGTAAGGAGAAGGAACCATGGAATTGTATGTGCATATTCCTTTTTGTGTGAAAAAATGTGAGTATTGTGATTTTTTGTCATTTTCTGCGGGGAGTGCCGCAAAAAAAATGTATACAGATGCCTTGCAGCTGGAGCTAAAAAGCGCAGCAGCAGAATGTGAGGGAGAAACCGTATCTTCGGTGTTTCTGGGCGGAGGGACGCCGTCTGTTCTGGAAAAAGGACAAATCGGTGCAATTATGGAGTGTATTCAGGAAAATTATCAGCTGAGCGAAGACTGTGAGATTTCTATGGAAGCGAATCCAGGCACTTTAAATCCACAAAAGCTCAGGGAGTATCATCAGTGTGGAATCAACCGCCTCAGTCTTGGATGCCAGTCAACGATTGAGGAAGAATTAAAAAATTTGGGAAGGATTCATTCTTTTGAAGAATTTGTGGAAAACTATGAGATGGCAAGAAGCATTGGTTTTTCCAATATCAACGTAGATCTGATGTCGGCAATTCCCAGACAGGATGTGAAGTCCTGGGAGAAAAATCTTCGCACGATCGCGGTGATGGAACCGGAACATATTTCTGCATATAGTCTGATCGTGGAAGAGGGAACCCCATTTTATGAGCGAAAGCTGCAGCTTCCTTCTGAGGAGGAAGAACGGCAGATGTATGAGATGACAGCAGAAATTCTCGGCGAATATGGATTTCATCAGTATGAAATTTCCAATTATGCAAAAGTGGGAAAGGAATGTCGTCATAACATAGGGTACTGGCAGAGAGAAGATTATCTGGGAGTCGGACTTGGAGCAGCTTCGCTTCGTCGTAATTGCCGGTTTTCTAATACGAGAGTGATGGAAACGTATCTGCAAGACGCTGCTCATCCTGAAAAAATTCGGGAAAACCTGGAAGAACTTTCGATGCGGGATCAGATGGAAGAATTTATGTTTCTGGGACTTCGGATGACAGAGGGAATCAGCCGAGAGAAATTTTTGAAAGAATTTCAAATATCTCTGGAAAAAGTTTATGAAAAGCAGGTCAGAAAACTAAAACGGCTTGGATTACTAGAGGAGCAAGGAAAGTTTCTGCGGCTGACGCGAAAAGGAATTTCTCTGTCCAATCAGGTGTTTGTGGAATTTTTATTTTAAAAAATTATTTCAAAAAACGAACAAATGTTTGCAAAAAGAAAAAGCCTGTGCTACACTGGAAGGGACGAGAGAGAACAGAAAAACGAAGATTCATGATAGTGAATGAGGAGAAAACATGGCAGCAAGAAAATCAAACAGGCAATTTATTAAAATCAGAGGAGCGAATGAAAACAATCTCAAACATTTGGACGTGGATATTCCGAGAAATGAACTGGTCGTTTTGACTGGGCTTAGCGGTTCCGGAAAAAGCTCACTGGCTTTTGATACGATATATGCGGAGGGACAGAGAAGATATATGGAATCTTTGTCTTCCTATGCGAGACAGTTCCTGGGGCAGATGGAAAAGCCCGATGTGGAAAGCATCGAAGGCTTATCACCGGCAATTTCCATCGATCAGAAAACAACAAACAGAAATCCCAGATCGACAGTTGGAACCGTGACGGAGATTTATGATTATTTTCGTCTGTTGTTTGCGAGAATCGGAATTCCCCATTGTCCGAAATGTGGAAGAGAGATCAAACGGCAGACGGTGGATCAGATGGTAGATCAGATTATGGCTTTGCCGGAGCGTTCCAAAATCCAGCTGCTTGCTCCCGTTGTGCGCGGGCGCAAGGGTACGCACGCAAAGCTTCTGGAGCGTGCCAGAAAGAGCGGATTTGTCCGTGTTCATGTAGATGGAAGTATGTATGAACTGTCGGAGGAAATCAATCTGGATAAGAACATCAAACATACGATTGCCATTGTCGTGGATAGACTGGTAGTAAAACCTGGAATTGAGAAACGTCTGACAGATTCTATTGAGACGGTGCTCAATCTTTCGGAAGGGCTTCTCATCGTGGATACGATGGATGGAAAATATCTGAATTTCAGTCAGAGTTTTTCCTGTCCGGACTGTGGAATCAGTGTAGATGAGATTGAACCGAGAAGCTTTTCTTTTAATAATCCGTTTGGAGCCTGCCCCGAATGTACCGGCCTTGGCTACAAAATGGAGTTTGATATTGATCTGATGATTCCCGATCAGAGTCTGAGCATCAATCAGGGTGCGATTGTAGTGATGGGCTGGCAGTCCTGTGCAGACAAGGGCAGTTTTACAAATGCGATTTTACAGGCTTTGTGCAGGGAATATCAGTTTGATTTGGATACACCTTTTTCTGAGTATCCGAAGAACGTAAAAGATGTTTTGATTTATGGAACAGATGGAAAAAAACTTCCGGTGCACTACAAAGGGCAGCGGGGAGAGGGCGTCTATGATGTCGCTTTTGAAGGACTGATTCGAAATGTAGAGCGCAGATACCGTGAGACCGGTTCTCCAATCAGCAGGCAGGAATATGAGACTTTTATGCGTATCACACCGTGCCCTGTGTGCAAGGGACAGAGGCTCAAGAAGGAAGCTTTGGCTGTTACTGTCTGTGACAAAAATATTTATGAGGTAACTTCGCTGTCCATTGAAAAACTGAAACAATGGATGGATTCGCTGGAACTGACAAAGCAGCAGATGCTGATTGGGGAGCAGATTATCAAAGAAATCAAGGCGAGAGTCGGATTTCTGGCGGATGTCGGACTGGATTATCTGACGCTATCGCGTGCGACAGGTACCTTATCCGGAGGAGAGGCGCAGAGAATCCGGCTTGCAACACAGATTGGTTCCGGACTGGTAGGAGTGGCTTACATTCTGGATGAGCCGAGTATTGGTCTTCATCAGAGAGACAACGATAAACTGCTGGCAACCTTGAAGCATCTGCGTGATCTTGGCAATTCGCTGATTGTGGTGGAACACGATGAGGATACGATGCTGGCAGCGGACTGTGTGGTGGATATCGGACCGGGAGCCGGAGAACATGGCGGAGAGCTGGTGGGAATCGGTACGGCCAAAGAGCTGATGAAAAATAAGAATTCCATCACCGGTGCCTATCTGAGCGGAAGAAAGAAGATTCCGGTGCCAAAAATACGCAGAGAGCCGACAGGATTTTTGACAATCAAAGGTGCCAGACAGAACAATCTGAAAAATATTGATGTACAGATTCCGCTGGGAATCATGACGTGTGTGACAGGTGTGTCGGGTTCCGGAAAGAGCTCCCTTGTCAATGAGATTTTGTACAAGGGACTGGCGAAAAAATTAAATCGTGCGCGTACCATTCCGGGAGAGCACGATCAAATTCTCGGAACAGAGCAGCTCGATAAGGTGATTAACATTGACCAGTCTCCAATCGGGCGCACGCCAAGATCGAATCCAGCCACGTATACCGGTGTGTTTGATCAGATTCGTGATTTATTTGCGGCAACTGCAGACGCCAAGGCGCGCGGATACAAAAAAGGGCGTTTTAGTTTTAATGTCAAAGGCGGACGGTGTGAGGCCTGCAGTGGTGATGGCATTATCAAAATTGAGATGCATTTTCTCCCTGATGTCTATGTTCCGTGTGAAGTGTGCCATGGAAAGCGTTATAACCGGGAGACACTGGAAGTAAAATACAAAGAGAAAAGTATTTATGATGTGCTCAATATGACAGTAGAAGAGGCACTGCCTTTCTTTGAAAATATCCCGTCTATTCACAGAAAGATTCAGACACTGTATGATGTGGGCCTTTCTTATATCCGTCTTGGTCAGCCGTCTACGACACTGTCAGGGGGAGAGGCACAGCGCGTGAAGCTTGCCACGGAACTAAGCAGACGCAGCACCGGAAAGACCATTTATATTTTGGATGAGCCTACGACAGGACTTCATTTTGCAGATGTCCACAAATTGATTGAAATTTTACAGCGATTGTCGGAAGGCGGCAATACGGTGCTCGTGATTGAGCATAATCTCGATGTGATTAAGACAGCCGATTATATTATTGACATCGGACCGGAAGGCGGTGACAGAGGCGGCACGGTCATTGCCGCCGGTACACCTGAGGAAATTGCGGACAATCCTGTCTCCTATACCGGAAAGTATATAAAGAAGTATCTGGATAGAAAATAGGGCTTTCTATTTTCGGCAATTTTATATATAATAAAATGCATGGAAAATGTTTTCGAATGAGAAATGGAAGGGGATTGGAATGGCATCAGTAGATATTGGAATTGATTTGGGAACAAGCAGCATACTTGTTTATGCAGCCGGAAGAGGAATTGTCCTCAAAGAGCCATCAGTTGCAGCCTATGACAAAGATAGCGGGAAGGTGGTGGCAATAGGGGAGGAAGCCCGGCAGATGATACAGAAAACCCAGGGAAACATCATTGCCATTCATCCTTTGCGTCAGGGCGTGATCGCAGATTATAGCATTACGGAAATGATGCTGAAATATTTTATTTTAAGAGCAATGGGAAGAAGAACGTTTCGCAAACCACGCATTACCATCTGTACCCCGAGCGGAATTACAGAAGTAGAAAAAATGGCAGTGGAGCAGGCCGCTTATCAGGCAGGTGCCCGCGAGGTGTTTTTGATTGAGTCACCCATTGCGGCAGCTGTCGGAGCCGGAATCGACATCAAACGCCCCTGTGGGAATATGATTGTAGACATTGGAGGCGGAACAAGCGACATGGCAATTATCTCGTTGGGAAGTACCGTGGTGTCCCATTCGATCAAGGTAGCAGGAAGTAATTTTGATGAGGCGATTATGCGTCATGTGCGAAAAAACCACAATCTGTTTATTGGGGAGCAGCTTGCGGAAAGTATTAAGATGAACATAGGTACGGTATGGGACGAGCCGGAGGTTCGCACCATGGAAGTAAAAGGAAGAAATGTGATTACCGGTCTTCCGCAGGTGACAACGCTGACATCTGTAGAAATACGTCAGGCAATGCGGGATTGTACGATTCAGATTCTGGATGCAATCCGTCATGTGCTGGAGCAGACACCACCGGAACTTGCAGCCGATATTGTCAATCGTGGGATTGTGCTGACTGGCGGAGGCGCTTTGATCAATGGACTGGAAAATCTGGTAGAGCAAAAGACGGGTATCAACACTCTTTTGTCAGAGGAGCCTATGTTTGCGGCAGTTGTGGGGACAGGGAGATATGCCAAAGTACAGGATGAGATGAAATAAATCGCCATACAGAGCGGATGAAGGGAGGAATGCGTTTGCAGCGCACCTCCCTTTTGTTGGCGTGCAGCAGTGCCGTGAATGGGAGGGATAAAAAGCAAATGGAAGAAAAAATAACAGGGTACATTGATCATATTATTTTTCGAAATGAAGAAAATGGATATACCGTTCTGGTGATGATTACACAAGAGGAGGAGATTACCTGTGTGGGAAATCTTCAGGCAATTTCGCAGGGAGAAACGATAGAAGCTACCGGACGTTATGTGGAACATCCTACCTATGGAAAACAGTTTTCGATTTTGACTTTTGAGACGAAGGTTCCGGAAGATGCCATGGCGATGGAACGATACCTCGGTTCCGGCGCGATCAAAGGCGTGGGAGCAGCTCTGGCAGCGCGAATTGTCCGGCGTTTCAAAGGGGACACTCTTCGGATTGTGGAGGAAGAGCCTGAGCGTCTGGCTGAGGTAAAAGGAATCAGCAAGCGGATGGCCATGCAGATTGGCGAGCAGGTGGCACAGAAGTCTGATATGAGAAATGCAATGATGTTTTTGCAGCAGTATGGAATTTCTCTCACGCTTGGAGCAAAAATTTATAAGCACTATAAGCAGGAGATGTATACGGTGATTCGGGAAAATCCTTATCGCATGGCTGAGGATATCCAGGGCGTGGGCTTCAAGATTGCAGATGAGATTGCAGCAAAGACCGGAATTGAAAAAAATTCAGAATTCCGCATTCGAAGTGGTCTTCTCTACATGCTCGGACAGGCGACCCTGTCGGGACATATTTATGTTCCGCAGCAGCTTCTTCTGGAAAAAACAGCACAGCTTCTGGAAATTGACATAGAAGGAATGGAGCAGCAATTGATGAATCTTGCCATCGAAAGAAAAGTTGTGATTCAAGAACTGGGAGAACAGAAAATCGTATATAGCAGTCATTTGTATCATTTGGAACTGGATACGGCCCGGATGCTTCGTGAACTGAATGTATCAGGAAATGCAGATTTAAAGACGCTCGAGCGAAGAGTGAGGGAAATCGAAGAAGAACTTGGAACAACTTTGGATGAGCTGCAGCATCAGGCAGTTTTGGAGGCAGCACAGAATGGAATGTTTATTTTGACGGGAGGACCTGGAACCGGAAAAACGACAACAATCAATGTGATGATTCGGTACTTTGAAAAGGAAGGGCTTTCGATTGCTCTTGCCGCTCCTACGGGGCGTGCAGCGAAGCGAATGACAGAGGCGACAGGATGCGAAGCCAGGACCGTGCATCGGCTTCTGGAACTGTCCGGCGGTGTGGAGGAAAATGACCGCGCGGTGATGTTTGAACGCAATGAACAAAATCCGCTGGAGGTCGATGTAGTCATCATTGATGAGATGTCAATGGTAGACATTTATCTGATGCATGCACTTTTGGCTGCGTTATCGGTCGGAACAAGACTGATTCTTGTGGGTGATGTCAATCAGCTTCCGAGTGTGGGACCGGGAAATGTCCTGCGGGATATGATCAATTCTCATGCATTTCATGTCGTGGAGCTGAATAAAATATTCAGGCAGGCAACACAAAGTGACATTGTCGTCAATGCACATAAGATCAATCATGGAGAGCCTGTGGCACTGGACAATAAGAGCATGGATTTTTTCTTTTTGAAGCGATACGATGCCAACATCATCATCCGTGTTTTGATTGCACTGATTCAGGAAAAGCTTCCAAAATTTGTGGATGCCAGACCTTCTGATATTCAGGTTCTCACACCAATGCGTAAGGGAATGCTCGGTGTAGAGCAGCTCAATCAGATTCTGCAGCGTTATTTGAATCCTCCGGAAGAGGGTAAAAAAGAAAAAGAATTTGGTATGCGTCTTTTCCGTCAGGGGGATAAGGTTATGCAGATCAAGAATAATTATCAGATTGAGTGGGAAATCAGAGGCCTTCATGGAATTGTGATCGATAAGGGAATCGGTGTATTCAATGGAGATACGGGAATTATACGGGATTTGAATGATTATGCTGAAATCATGACGGTGGAGTTTGAAGACGGAAGATTTGTAGATTATAGTTACAAACAGCTGGATGAATTGGAACTTGCCTATGCGATTACAATTCATAAATCTCAGGGAAGCGAGTATCCGGCGGTGGTGATTCCACTTCTGGGAGGACCGAAAATGTTGCTGAACAGAAATCTTTTATACACTGCAGTGACAAGGGCCAGAAAATGTGTCACGATTGTAGGCAGTGAAATGACATTTCAGGCAATGATCGAGAATGAGAGAGAGCAGAAACGATACAGCACGCTGGAATGCCGGATCAGAGAGTTTGGGGAGAAAGGCGATGAATGAAATTTAAGAAATTATTGCTGGATAGCTTATATCCGAGATGCTGTCCGGTATGTCATAAGATTGTGGAGGGAAGAGAGAAGATCATCTGCGATTCGTGTTTGGAGAAAATGCGTCCGATTTCACAGCCGAGGTGTTTTCAGTGCGGAAAGAGTATCCAAAATGCAGAGCAGGAATATTGCAGAGACTGTCAGAAAGCTTCGCATGTGTATGAACAGGGAATTGGTATTTATGTGTATGATGATATTATGCGCCGTTCCATTGAAAATTTTAAATTTCATGGACGGAGAGAATATGGTGATTTTTACATCAGAGCGATGGCAGAATATGGGCGTTCGTACATACAACGATGGAAACCGGAAGCGATTGTGCCGGTTCCAATTACTGCGCGAAAACAGAAAATCCGGGGATTCAATCAGTCAGAGTATCTGGCAGAGGGGATTGGAGAGATTTACAAAATTCCTGTTTTGAGTCAGGCAGTCGTGCGTCTGGAAGAGAGAAAAGCGCAGAAGGAACTGAGTGCCAAAGAGCGCAGGCGCAATTTAAAACATGCTTTTCAAATCGGAAAAAATTTTAAAGCATGTAAAACGGTTCTTTTAGTAGACGATGTGTATACAACAGGAAGTACTGTGGATGCTGTGGCAGAAGTGCTCAAAGAAAATGGTGTGGAAAGAATTTATTTTCTTACGCTGTGTCAGGGAAAAGGATTTTAAAACCCCCTTTTCACAAAAGTAGATATATGTTACAATTAATCCGCACAGTTGTTTCTATATCCGGGAAAGCGGATGCATGAAAAAGGTAACTGTTCAGTAAGGAGATGTTCCAAAAGACTGAATGGATACGAAAAAGTAAGGAGTTAAATATGCTGAATGAAGAAAAAGTCAGGACTATGATTAAGCTGGCTTCCTACGAGCAGAATGAAGGAAAGAAATATCTTCCTGTCAGCAAATATTATCGAAGCGATTATATTGGTCTGGCGCTGATTAAAAACTTTTTTCTGATTACGATTGCCTACATACTGATTCTGGCAATTGGCGTAGGATATTTTGCAGAAGAACTGCTGGACAATGTGAATAAAATGAATTTGGTAGGAATCGGTGTAGGGCTGATTGTGGTTTACCTTATTTTGCTGGTTTTATATTCTCTTGTTATTTACGCTATTTATTCTGTAAAATACAGCCGGGCAAAGAAAAGCGTAAAGAAGTATTATGTGCAATTGGGTAAGATTGCTCAAATGTACGTGGAGAATGATGTGGATACCATCCCACAGACAGAGAGCAGGAGGAAAAAATAATGACGGCATTGTTGGAAATGAAACAAAATATTAAACATTTTTATGGAAAGTATGAAATGTATATCCAGCCGCTTTTGAAATTTGTGCTGGCTATGGCATACTTTTTGTGGATCAATCTTGCGCTGGGATTTTCTTCGGCACTCAATAATATCTTTGTTGTGTTGATTCTCGCACTGCTGTGTGCAATCCTTCCGGTCAATACCATTATGCTGGTTGGTTTTGCCCTGATCATCGGACATTGCTACTCTTTAAATGCGATTGTAGCAGCGGTTGCATTTTTACTGATCGTCCTTATGATGATTCTGTTTCTGCGTTTCAGTTCCGGAGCAAATCTTGCGTTGGTGTTTTCGCCGCTTGGATTTGCAGCGCACGTTCCGGCAGTTGTACCGATTGGAAGCGGACTGTTGGGAGGACCTTTGACAGCCGCACCTGCGGCGGCCGGTGTGATTTTATCGTACTTTGTACGTTTGGTAAATGAGCAGGCAAGTGTTTTGCAAAGTGAGGACACAGAAGTGCCTCAGAAAATCAAGGTGATGCTGGATGGTCTGATGAAAAATCAGGAAATGTGGATTACAGTGGCGACATTTGTGATTGTCAGTCTGCTGGTATATATTCTCCGCACACGCTCGATGGATTATGCATGGAGAGTTGGAATTGGTGTCGGAGTTGTTACTTATGTGTTTATTTTATTTGTGGGAGCGCTGTTTTTAGATGTGAATCTGAATTATGTATCCCTTGTTATTTCTGCAATCTGTTCGGTGATTTTAGGTTTTGTTCTTGAATTTTTTGTGTTTGGTGGAGACTATACAAGGACAGAAAGTCTTTCATTTGAGGATGATGATTATTATTACTATGTAAAAGCAGTACCAAAGGTATCTGTCAGCACATCCTCCAGACAGATTAAGAAGATTAACGGAAAAGAAGAAAATCAGGAAGTTCTGGAAGCAGAACGACAGAAGGTAGCTATGCCAAATGAAGTGCCGCCTGTTGTTGAAGAAGTTAAAGGGGAAGATCAGATGGTGTCATCTGAGGATGTGATTGCTCCTCAGGAAGAAGTGGATTTTGAGAAAAAACTGGAGGAATCCCTCAAAGATTTATAAAATCAATAGAAAAAATATAGGCAGAAGGGAGCAGAAGGATGGAAAATATTTGGGCTATCCTGGATAATTACATAACTAAAATATCCTTACCCAGAATAGGGATTATTGATATTATTGAAATTCTGCTCATTTCTGTTTTCGTATATCAGTTTATGCTCTGGATCAAGAATACCAGGGCATATACCCTGATGAAAGGTATTCTGGTAGTGGTAGCGTTTATTTTTATTGCTTACATTTTTGAGATGAATACCATTCTCTGGATTGTACAGAAACTGGGCAGCGTGCTGATTATGGCAATTCTTGTCATTTTCCAGCCGGAGCTTCGAAAAGTTCTGGAACAGCTTGGAGAGAAGAAATATATTGCTTCGCTGATTCCGTTTGATTCAGGAAAAGAAATTAAGGAGCGTTTTACCGATAAGACCATCAGCGAGATTGCACGTGCCTGTTTTGATATGGGAGAAGTAAAGACTGGTGCATTGATTGTGATTGAGGGCGATATTATTTTAAGCGAATATGAGCGCACTGGAATCATGATTGATTCTCTGGTCAGCAGCCAGTTGATCATTAACATTTTTGAACATAACACACCGCTGCACGATGGTGCTGTGATTGTAAGAAATAACCGTATTGTGGCTGCCACCTGTTACCTTCCTCTGTCAGACAATATGGCACTTAGCAAACAGCTTGGCACAAGGCATCGCGCCGGTGTGGGAATCAGTGAAGTCAGTGATTCTCTGACGATTATTGTATCAGAAGAAACAGGAAAGGTTTCCACTGCACTTGGCGGAAAACTGAATCGGAATGTCTCCATGGAAGAGTTAAAGTCAGAACTTCGGATTTTACAGAATAAGACAACAATAGAAACGAGTAAGTTCAAATTATGGAAGGGGCGATTGAAGCATGACCAAAAAACTGTTAAGTAATATCCCCCTGAAACTGATGTCCGTGATTATCGGAATCGTGGTATGGCTTCTTGTGGTGAACATCGATGATCCCATTGTGTCAGATACCATCCAGGGTGTAACTGTCACAATCAAAAACGAAGCCTATGTGGAGAGCGCCGGACTGATGTGTCTGGTGGAAGAAGATCAGGATGTGATCAGCGTGACAGTTAAGGGAAAACGTTCTGTTGTAGATAATATCAAAGCAAGCGATATCAAGGCAGTTGCAGATTTGACACAGATTACCAATATGCGTACAACACCGGTCATGGTGCCGATTTCGGTATCCTGCCCCGGTATTTCACCGGCGAATATTAAGAGCGATCCTCTGAATATGAGTATTTCTCTGGATGATAAAATGACTCTTGAATTTCTGGTGACAGTTTCCTCCGGAGAATCGACACCGGGAAAGGGATATGAGATTGGAAGTCTGACAGCCAGTCCTGAGAAAATTAAGATTACGGGTCCGCAGTCTCTGATTCAGAAGATTGATAAAGTGATTGCAACCGTAAATCTGGATGGAAAAACAGAAGATGCGGTACTTCTTGCAGATCTGAAAATCATTGACAAGAATCAGGAAGAACTCGAACCGCGCCAGATGGGATATCTGAAATTTTATAATACCGATCAAAGCGTGAGTGTAGCGGTAGATTTATGGAAAGTAAAAAATGACATCAAAATTCATGCAGGTTATGTGGGATATCCGGAAGATGGATATAAGGTAGAAAAAATCACACTGACACCGGGCAGTCTTACTGTTGCGGGGACAGATGAGGCATTGCAGGCATTGGCAGATGAGGGCAATACGATAACGATACCAGATGAATACATTGATGTTTCCGGAAGAAATGAAGATTTTGAGACAAAAATAGATATCTCAGAGCTGCTTCCCGGAGATATTAAGCTGACAGATGGAAGTAATTCTACTGTGATTGCTTCAGTCAGTATTTTGCAGCAGAACAGTCAGGAATACTCGATTCCGACCTTAAATATCGAGCCGCAAAATGTGGAAAAAGGACTGAATGCAGTTTTTGAGACAGACAGTATTCAGGTGAGAATAAAGGCAACTTCCAAGGAACTGTCACAGCTGAAAGATACGGATATAAAAGCCAGCATTGAGTGCAGCGGCAGAAAAGAAGGAACTTATACGATTCCAGTCAATATTGTTCTGCCGGACGGATATGAGTTGGTAAACGATGTTTCCACAGTGGTAAAACTGGTAGCCGATGCGGAAACCCAAAATGCAGACAACGAATAGGAGGAATGAACATGATCAGCAGAAAAGTAACTATTCATAATCCGAGCGGCCTTCATTTAAGACCGGCAGGTTTGTTGTGTAAGGAGGCTATGAAATACAAGTCTCTGATTACGTTCACCTTCAAAGAAACTACGGCAAATGCAAAGAGTGTGCTGAGCGTCCTGGGGGCATGTGTAAAAGAACATGATGAGATTGAACTTGTCTGTGAAGGAGAAGATGAGCAGGAGGCTATGGATGCTTTGGTCAAAGCAATTGAAGCAGGTCTTGGCGAGTAATCGCCAGGACCTTTTCCTGTTTTAGGGGAAAAAAGAGACAGAAGGAAATTATGGTAATTATTACTTTTGGGTTGAATTTTAAGAAAGAATGGTGTAAATTGGTATTAGACTGCGTTAGGCAGTACGAGAGAAATATATACAAATCAAAGAGATAACTTTAGTATGAGTTAGGAGGAGTTGTTTTGAAGAGACGAAGAACGAAATTATTGGCACTGGCTCTTTCTGCATGTCTGACTGTGACGACCTTCAGTCCGGTTTTCGCAGCGGGTGAGACTGCTGTTGTATCTGCAGTAGAGGAAGGTGCAACCTTGGATACAACAGCGCAGGAGACGACAGAAACACCAGAGGCAACAGAGGTGCCGGAGGCGACAGAGACACCGGAAGCAACAGAGACTCCGGAGGCGACAGAGATACCGGAAGTAACAGAGACTCCGGAGGAAACACAGGAACCGGAAGCAACAGAGACTCCACTGCCGGAAGAAGAAAAGGAAGTGTCTCCTCAGGCAGAGGAGAATGTACAGGCAATCTATTATCTGTCTGCAGATACCATTCTGAGTGCAGAAGAAATCGAATGGAAGATTGAATCTGATGGAGACTGTAAGCTGATTGATAAAACGAATTCTCATACCGTGACATCAGCAGATGGAATTGTAAAAGTGGAGTATGGTACATACAGCAGATACTATACGTTTGACAAATCAGGAAACCTTCTGACAGGTCTTCAGGATGTAGGTGTGAAAACTTTCTATTTTACAACTGTGAATGAAGCAAAATTTGATGCATCTTTAGGTTATGTACCGGCAGATATGACACCGGAAAATTCTGATATTGGAGCTGCTGTGAAGGTAAGAGAGAATACGAAGTGGTATTCCATTGACAGTACCGGCAAAAAGACAGCACTCAAGGGATGGCAGACCATTGGCGGTAAGAAGTATTACCTGAACTCCGATGGCAGTATGGTTATGAACAATCTGAAAAAGATTAGTGGTACATGGTATGCCTTTGATAAAGACGGAGTTATGGTTACCAATAACTTTTACACATACGCAAGCAATGGAAGAACTTATTATTTTACCAGCAATGGAAAAAAATTTGAAAAATCCGGCTGGCAGATGATTAATGGAAATTATTATTATTTCCTTCCAAAAGAAAAAGGAAGTTCCCGGCAGATTAAATCTGGATTCCAGGAGATTAAAGATACCGATGGTAAAACTTATACCTTCTATTTCAATACAAACGGTACCATGTACAAAAACCGCCGTTTTGACTACAAAGGATATACGTATTATGTAGATACGAAGGGACATAGGAGAACCGGATTTACGAAGGCTGTCATCAGAGATAAAAATTACTATTTTTATCTTCGCAGCAAAATAGGAAGCAAAGGGGAACCGATTGGATCTGCCATCACAGGATGGAACAAAATTAATGATTACTGGTATTATTTCAGTAAAAAATATGGATGTGCACAGACAGGACCTACGGTAAAGAAAGTCGGCAGTTACTATTATTACTTCTCTGCAAGTGGAAAATGCCGCCGCAAAGCAGGTGTGTTTGATTTTAATGGTAAAAAATATTACAACATTCCGGAAAGCGGAAAGATAAGACCATATATTCCGGTAAACAAATGGATTAAACCAAAAGGTACAGGAAAGTGGTATTATGCTACTTCAAATGGAACTCTTGCAAATGGTTGGACAAAGATCAACGGTTCCATGTATTACTTTAACAGTGACGGAACATGCAAAAAAACATCAAGTGCTACTTACAACGGTCAGAAAGGTTATCTGGATGATAACGGCAAGTTTATCACCAATGCACTGATTAAGCTGAATGGCAATTACAAATACATCGATTCCGGCAAGGGATTTTTGAAAAACGCTTGGAAGACCATCAACGGCTATAAATATTATTTCAAAGAGAATGGCTATATGTGCCAGGATTTGAGAAAAATGTACAAAAACCGTACAAACAACCCAAGCTGGTACAGACTGGTGGTTAATAAGCTGACCTGCGTGGTAACTGTTCTGACAAAGGAGAATGCTTCTTCTACCAATTACAACATTCCGGTAGTAAACTTTGTCTGCTCCGTTGGACAGCCGATTTCCAGAACTCCAAATGGAACCTTCACACCGAGCCGCGGCAACCGCTGGCAGATGTTGATGGGACCGTCCTGGGGACAGTATGGCGTGAATGTTTACGCAGGCGTAATCTATTTCCACTCTGTAGCATGTGGAACTGCAAGCAGCTATGCAGTGCCGGCAGCAGAATTTAACAGACTTGGAACACCGGCTTCTCATGGATGTATCCGTCTGTGTGTAGGTGATGCAAAATGGATTTATGAAAATGCTTATGCATCTAAGACTACAATTCATGACAATGCAAACTACAACAACTGCCTGTTTGAGAAACCGACCCTTCCGAAGATTTCAGGAAGCGTTGACCCGACAGACCCGGCAGTCAGCGGTTATACACCGTCTTATCACAAAAATGCATATTAAAAAAAGAGGAATCAGACAAAAAAAGCGGGAGCGTACCTTTTCGGGTACGTTCCCGTTTTTGAATTCATTGCCGGTTTATAGAGTATAGATCAGAATGCCTGCAATGATGATCAGATTTCCAATGACTCTTCCTTTCGTAAATTTTTCTTTCAGCAGGAAGTACGATAAGAGCATGACAAAGACATAGCTGAAAGTGTCGATGACTGCGCCGTATTTCATATCGACCTTTGTGTAGGCGTAGGTATTCACAAGCAACACGGCAAAGAAAATAAAGTAGGAGAGGATGACTCTCCAGTTCAGATATTCAAAGATGGGATGCTTGTAGGTTTTATTGGCACTCTGCTTCAACAGTACCTGAGAAATCGCTGTAAAAAACGTACCTGCAAACATCAAAAACATACAAAGTCTATTCATAACGCTGCACCACCATAACTCCCACAAATACCACAAGAAGTCCTATGATATTTTGAAGGGAAAGATTTTCGTGAAAAATCACAACTGCCCACACCTGTGACCAGATGAGATAGACAGTCTTGTTGGCGTAAGCCACATTCAGATCAAAATGTTTGATGGCTTTTTGCCATGCCAGTGCGTAGAGGAAGCAGTTGAGCACCATCAGCATGAGAAAGACATACAGAAGAATGCTGTGAAGGCCGTGTTTGTTCAGTTGGACAGATGCGGCCTTGGAAAACACACCGGTAAAAGAAAACAGTAAAATGTTTAAATGTAAGAGAATATAGTTTTTTAATTTTTCCATAGCTTTGATTATAACATCCTTTTACAAGCAAGACAAGTTATGATATAATTTAGATACTGATGTGGTATGGTTTCTGTGAACAATAACATGGTGTTGCAGCAGACTGCACAGTGAGAGAAAGGAAGGTTACAATGAGTTTATATTCCGTAGTTGTTCCGGTTTATAATTCGGAACATACACTGTATGAATTATATGAGCGAGTCAGCAAAGTATTTGATGAGACGCTTCATGAAGAGTTTGAGATGATTCTGGTCGATGATGGTTCCAAAGATCATTCCTATGAGGTGATGGAGGAACTTCATGACAAAGACAATCGTGTGAAGATTATCCAGCAGGCACGCAATTTCGGTCAGCATCCGGCGCTGCTTTGCGGGTTCAAATATGTAAAGGGCGATTTTATCATTACTATGGATGATGATTTGCAGCATCCGCCGGAAGAGATTCCAAAGCTGGTAAAAGTGATGAATGAGCGGGATGATGTCGATGTGATCATTGCCAAATATGAAGGCAGACAGCACAACATTATTCGAAGAATGGGTACATGGGTATCCGTGTATGCGACATCCAAGATGTTGAAGAAACCGAGAGATCTGGAGATTACAAGTTTTCGTCTGATTCGCCGTTTTATTGTAGATGCAATCGTGAAGATGGATGTGCATCTTCCTCAGATTGGAAATCTTCTGGTACAGACATCGAACCGTATTATTAATGTTCCGGTGCACCATGATGCCAGAAAATATGGAAAAAGCGGTTACAGTTTCAAACGCCTTGCAAAAGATTTGATTTATGATATTACAACGAACTCGGCATTTCCGTTGATTGTCGTGCGTGATCTTGGAATCACAAGCTTTGTGATCAGCGTCGTGCTGGCTTTGTTTTATCTGATTCGGTATTTTGCGTACGGAGTGTCGGTCGAGGGATGGACGACGTTGGTGCTCTTTATGCTGGCATACAACGGCGTTATTTTGCTGTCGATTGGTATTATCGGAGAATATCTGATGCACATTCTGGATGAGGCAAAGAAGATGCCAAATTATGTGGAGCGCAGAAAGAAGCTGTAAGAAATCAAAGATGGAGGATGTAGCATGAAAGAAATTGGGGGGTATTTTGAACTGGAGAAGATGACAGGACAGGAATATCATGAGGATATGGTCAAATTGAATCTGGGAAGGACCGGTCTTGTCTATCTCCTGAAAACAGTAGGCACGAAGGTACTCTGGGTACCGTATTTTCTGTGTGATTCTGTTACAGAATGCTGCAAGAAAGCGGGGTATGAGTTAAAGTATTATCATATCGATGAGAACTTTCTGCCGATTATGGAAGAGAAACTTCCGTATGGGGAATTTATTTATATTGTCAACTATTATGGATTGCTCGATGAGATGCAGATGCTGATGCTGCGGGAAAAATATACGCGTGTGATTATTGATAATACACATGCGTTTTATCAGAAACCGACACCATTTGCACCGGCACTGTATTCTCTGAGAAAATTCTTTGGACTCAGTGACGGTGCGTATATCTATCTGGGAGGCTATCGCGAGAAGATTCCGCTGGATATGCTTGAGGTGGATGAATCTCGCGACAGGATGAAACATATTCTGGGACGCTTTGAGGGAACTGCCTCGGAATATTATCAGGATATGCTCGACAATGCACACAGTCTGGAAGATGAGATGGTGAAACGCATGTCGCCGTTGACCGAGAATCTTCTGCGCGGAATCAACTATGACAGGGCGAAGAAAAAGCGCGAGAAAAATTATGCGAGATTGCAGGAGCTGCTTGGAAACAGCAATGGGCTTCAGGTAAAGATGCCGCAGGGCCCGTTTGCTTATCCGTATTACCATAAAAACGGTCTGGAGCTTCGAAAAAAAATGGCAGAGCATAAAGTTTATGTCCCTGTCTATTGGTCAAATGTGGTTGAAACGATGCCACAGGATTCACTGGAGTTTGATTACGCGGCAAATATTCTTCCGCTTCCCTGTGACCAGCGTTACAGTCCGGAAGATATGGATATCGTGGCAGAAGTGCTGAAACTGTGTCTGGAAGAACTGAAGTAAAAAACTGGAAAAGAGGAAGTTATGCATAAATTATTGATTCTTGGTTCTCTGGGAGAATTTGTACAATTGATTGAGATGGCAAAGGGCAGAGGGATTTATACGATTGTCTGTGACGGCTATCGGGGCAGTATCGGAAAGGCGCATGCGGACAAAGCGTATGACATCGATGTCGGAGATACCGATGCCATTGTGGATATGTGCAGACTGGAGAAGGTGGATGGAATCATCACCTCGTTTTCTGATTATCTGTTTGAGTGTATGGTAAAGATTGCAAAGAAGGCGCATTTGAAGTGCTACTTTGATGTGGAGCATCTGCCGTTGTACCGGGACAAAACAAAGATGAAAGATATGCTGACAGCTCTTGGAATCGGGACACCTGCCTACCGTTATGTGGAAAAGGATTTTTCTGATCAGGAGCTGGATGGTCTTCATTTTCCGGTCGTGGTAAAACCAGTCGACAAGTATGGCTCCAGAGGGGTGCAGGTGCTGTATGACATCGAAGAAATCAGAGAAAAATTTGACGATACCTGTGCAACCTCGGACTGCAAAAAGATTCTGGTAGAAGAATATCATGATGGATTTGAGTTTAACATGATGACCTGGGTGCTGCATGGAAAGGTACAGGTCATCAGCATTGCAGACAGGGAGAAGACTTCCATCGGGCATCATGAGATTCCAATCAGTACACGAAATGTATATCCATCTAAGCGTATGGAGCTTGTGTTTGAGCAGGCCAAAGAGATTTTGCAAAAGACGGCACAGTATACCGGGCAGCAATCAGGTCCGCTGTCGATGCAGTTTTTCTGGAAACCCGAAACAGGCGTGCAGGTGTGTGAAATTGCCGGGCGGTTTTTCGGCTATGAACATGAGCTGACAGAGTACGCAGGAAATTTCAGTATTGAAAAGCTGCTTTTGGACTATGTGTATGACGAGGAGCAGATTGATCAGACTTTTGCGGCGTACAGCCCTTATTTTGAAAAAGTCAGTGCGGTTCTCTATTTTCACGGAAAACCGGGGATGCGGGTGGTAAATCAGGAAAAAGCACGGGAACTGGAAAAACTGCCTGGTGTGAAAGAGTGCTGGCTTTTCTATCAGGAGGGAGAGCAGGTCATCGAACATGGACCAAATCCATATGTGGCAAGGTATTACATAACAGGTGACACACGGGAAGAAGTGGATTCACTGACAAAAGATATCTTTGCACAGATGACTGTTACCGACGAGGATGAAAGAGAAGTGTTGTATCAAAATCAGATTGGAAAGTAACAATAAAAATGGCGGAGAGCTTTTTCTCCGCCGTTTTTTGCCAGGATTTGTTTTTTAATGGTCTGCCATAGAAATAGAAATGTGATCATGTATTAGCGAGCCATAGCATAAATCTTTTCCATGTCTTTCATGTTTAACTGTTTGAACATACCGATTGTGCGTGTGTCCTCAAAGCTGCATTTGAAAGCAAGCTGGTGAATTTGTTCATCGGTAAGTTCAAGACCGAGCTCTTTTAAGTTGGTTGGCATCTGAATGGAGCGATAGAATTCCTCCATCGATTCAATTCCGCGCAGTGCAGTTGTTTCTGGAGACAATCCATCATATGGAATGTCAAATACATTCGTTGCAAACTGAGCGAAACGATCTGGATTTTCCTGATAGACATAGCGCGCCCAGCTTCCCCAGATGGCTGCAAGACCGGCACCATGTGCGACATCAAACATACCGCCAAGTTCATGCTCAAGCTGATGACATGCCCAGTCGCCGCCTCCTGTACCGCATCCGGTCAGACCATTGTGAGAGAGGCTGCTTGCCCACATGATTTCCGCTCTTGCATTATAATTTCCAGGCTCACGCATCAGGATTCGAGCGTTGTAGATGACTGTTTGCATCAGGGATTCACTGATGCTGTCTGTCATTTCCATAGTTTCTACATTGACAAAGTAGCGTTCCATGGTATGCATCAAAATATCCACGCAGCCGCTTTCTGTCTGATACTGAGGAAGTGTGTAGGTCAGACGTGGATTTAAAATCGCAAATTTGCATCGGCAGAGATCGTCGTTGTAGCCTCTTTTCAGCCAGCCTTTTTCGTTCGTGATGACGGAGGAGTTACTCATTTCACTTCCGGCAGCAGCGATGGTCAGGATTGCTCCGACTGGAAAACAGGCTTTGGCGGTCGTCTTTTTGGCATACAGATCCCACACATCGATATCAGGGTTTGCAAGGCCGTATGCGATTGCCTTGCCGGAGTCGATGACACTTCCGCCTCCGACTGCGAGGATGAAATCAACGCCTTCTTTTTTACAAAGCTCGATTCCCTCGTATACCTTAGACAGTCTTGGATTTGGTACAACGCCTCCAAGTTCTGTGTAGGCAATACCGGCTTCGTCCAGAGAATGAAAGACTTCATCCAGAAGACCGGATTTGCGTGCACTCTGTCCGCCGTAGTGTACCAGAACCTTTTTACAGTGCTGTTCTTTGATCAATTCACCTGCCTGCAGGTGTGTATCTTTGCCGAAAATTACTTTTGTTGGTGTATAAAATTCAAAATTTCTCATAGATCGTGCCTCACATTTTTATTCATATTTTTCGGTATCTGTAAAGTTTTTAGACAAATACACTTTCTTATATATTAAAGCAAAGGAAGGTATTTCGTCCAGTTTTTTCAAAAAATTCTCACAAAATATTTTTGAGAGACGGACAAATGTATTTCTATGGTTGACAGATAGGGATTTTATGGATATAATGATTTAGGTGTCAAAACCTTGATTACGGATTGTTTCGTGCTACGCACTTTCACAATCCTGCCCCGCATTCGCAATCTATGGGGCCCCGCCCCACTTCTTGCTCATGTGGGGCGTGTCAATGAGGTATACCTCTACTTACATGCAAGCATGACGTGTAGAATACCTTTTGACACTGTAATCATATAATGAGTATCAGACTGAATAACGGTAAAAAATAAAAGAGAGAAAAGGAACCAAGGAGGAAATCATGTATTCAATCGAGGATATTTCAAATGTAGATCCACAAATCGCAAGTTTAATCGAGGCAGAGGTAGAACGTCAAAATTCACATATTGAGTTAATTGCATCTGAAAACTGGGTAAGCAAAGCAGTGATGTCTGCGATGGGAAGTGCCTTGACAAATAAATATGCAGAAGGATATCCGGGCAAACGTTTTTATGGCGGATGTTCCTGTGTAGATGGAGTGGAGTCACTGGCAATTGAAAGAGCAAAAGAATTATTCGGATGTACGTACGCCAATGTACAGCCACATTCCGGTGCACAGGCAAACATGGCAGTGTTCTTTGCATTGCTTCAGCCGGGAGACACTGTTTTAGGTATGGATCTTGCTCATGGCGGTCATCTGACACATGGAAGTCCGGCGAACATGTCCGGTATGTATTTTAAAGCTGTTTCTTATCACACAGATGACAACGGTTTTATCGATTACGATAATGTAGCAGAGATGGCACGTAAGCATCGTCCGAAACTGATTGTTGCAGGCGCCAGTGCTTATGGACGAATCATTGATTTTAAGAGATTCCGTGAAATTGCAGATGAGGTTGGGGCATATCTGATGGTAGATATCGCGCATATTGCCGGTCTGGTTGCAGGAGGACAGCATCCAAGTCCAATTCCATATGCACATGTCGTGACAACAACGACACATAAGACATTAAGAGGACCGAGAGGCGGTCTGATTCTTTCCAGTGCAGAATTTGCCAAAGAACACAAATTCAACAAGGCAGTATTCCCGGGTATTCAGGGTGGTCCGCTGATGCATGTAATCGCAGCGAAAGCTGTTTGCTTCCAGGAAGCACTTCAGCCTGAATTCAAGGTATATGCAGAGAACATCGTAAAGAACGCAAAAGCACTTTGCAAAGGTCTTATGGATCGCGGTGTCAACATTGTTTCCGGAGGAACAGACAATCATCTGATGCTGGTAGATCTTGTTTCACGTGGACTGACAGGAAAAGAAGTAGAGAATCTTCTTGATGAAGCAAATATTACCTGCAATAAGAATGCGATTCCAAATGATCCGCAGTCTCCGATGGTTACAAGCGGTATCCGCCTTGGTACAGCAGCCGTTACTTCCCGCGGCATGAACGAAGAAGATATGGATCAGATTGCGGAGGCAATTGCACTGATGCTGGATGACAAAAATAACAAAGAGAAAGCAAAAGCGATTGTAAAAGGACTGACAGATAAATATCCGTTAGATGCCTGATTTTAAATAACAATGATTGACCAATTTAAAATAGTCTCCTGATAGTTTGGATGGTTCCTGCAGTAATTCCTATGGTTTACCGCAAGAGCCATCTTGGCGTTTGGGGATTTTGGAGGTTATATAAGGATGAAAATTTTATTGGGAGCAGTCAATGCCAAATATATTCATTCAAATCTGGCTGTGTACAGTCTTCGGGCGAGTGCAGGAGCATATCGCAAGGATATTTTGCTGAAAGAGTATACGATCAACCAGCAGGAGGATGAAATTTTAAAGGATATCTGGAAAAAACAGCCAGATCTCATTTGCTTCTCCTGTTATATCTGGAATATTTCTTTTGTAAAAGAAATCATACATGATGTTCATAAGCTCTTTCCTCAAGTTCCAATCTGGGTGGGCGGACCGGAAGTCTCTTATGATGCAGTTGCTTTTTTGGAAGAAAATCCACAGGTGACAGGCGTGATGAAGGGCGAGGGAGAGGCAACCTTTTGTGATGTTCTTTCCTATTATTATGGAGTTGGGCAGTATTCTTCTTTGGCAGACATTCCTGGAATTGCGCTTCGACAAAAGACAGAAATTGTGGATAATCCTTGGAGAGAAGTTCTGGATTTAAGCACACTGCCGTTTCCTTATGAGGATATGGATGGATTTGATCATAAGATTATTTATTACGAAAGCAGCCGCGGTTGTCCATTTTCCTGCAGCTATTGTCTTTCTTCTGTGGATAAAAAACTTCGTTTTCGCGACACGGAGCTTGTAAAAAAGGAGTTGCAGTTTTTTATTGACCGGAAGGTTCCACAGGTAAAGTTTGTGGATCGTACGTTTAACTGTTCGCACAGACATGCAATGGAAATCTGGAGCTATATCAAGGAACACGATTTGGGAATCACGAATTTTCATTTTGAGGTAGCTGCAGATCTTCTGAGCGATGAGCAGTTGGAGTTGATTGCCACGATGCGTCCGGGGCTGATTCAGCTTGAGATTGGAGTACAGTCGACCAATCCGCAGACGATCGAGGCAATTCACCGCAAAATGAATTTTTCCAAAGTGTCTGCCTGTGTCAGAAAAGTGCAGGAGGGAAGAAATATCCATCAGCATCTGGATTTGATTGCAGGACTTCCCTATGAAGATTATGAGAGCTTTCGCCGGTCATTCAATGAAGTCTATGACCTGGAGCCGGAACAGTTACAGCTTGGCTTTCTGAAAGTTTTGAAGGGCTCTTATATGTATGAAATGACAGAAAGCTATGAGTGCCGCTATAAAGAGAAAGAACCGTATGAGGTTTTATCGACAAAATGGCTGCCTTATGGAGATATTTTGAAGTTAAAACAGGTGGAAAGTATGGTGGAAGTGTACTATAATAGTAGACAGTTCTCCCACACCCTGCCGTTTCTTGTAGAAAAGTTTTCATGTGCATTTGATTTTTATCAAAGTCTCGGAGCTTTCTATGAGGAAAAAGGATACGAGGAAATCTCTCATTCCAGAATGCGGCGTTATGAAATTCTGTTGGAATTTTTAAAAGAAAAAACAAAGATTTCTCTGGAAGAAGTGCAAAAGCTTCTTACGATTGATCTGTATGAGAGGGAGAACTTAAAGAGCCGTCCGGCCTGGATGTCCGATCAGCGCCCGTATCAGCAGGCAATCCGAGAACACATCCGTCTGCATCATCTGCCGAAAACGGCGCATATCGAAGTCTTTTCGCAGGAGACTCTTTTATTTGACTATGAAAAACGTGACCCTCTGACCAATAATACGAGGGGAATAAAAATTGATCTGTTTGGTACAGAATAGAAACGGGGTGAAAATATGGCTGGAGGAATCTGGGATCCAAGAAAAAGAAGAAAGATGGTTGCAGTTGTAGCGATTATCCTGATTGCCGCTATGGTAATTCCTACGGTGATGTCTCTGATGATTGGATGGTTTTAAGCAGGTGATTTGTCAGCTTGTTAGAACACTGGTATTTGAGAGAAAGAAAGGAATTGCAAAATTCATGAAAATTGGAAAATTACCGGAGCAGGTATTGGTTCGCTCTGTATTGAAGGAAATTCGCCATCGCCGTCCTGAGGTACTGATGGGGCCGGCTGTGGGACAGGATTGTGCCGTCATTCAGCTCGGTGAGGATGAAGTCTTTGTGATGTCTACGGATCCGATTACCGGTACTGTGAAGGATATCGGAAGCCACAGTATTCACATTACCGCCAATGACCTTGCTGCCTCCGGGGCAGAACCGGTGGGTGTGATGTTGACCGTGCTTTTGCCGGAAAACGTGAGAGAAATTGCACTGCGAACAATGATGCAGGATGTAGAGCGTACCTGCAAAGAACTGAATATGGAGGTTCTTGGAGGACACACGGAGATTACATCAGTTGTCAGCCAGCCGGTTATCACGGTGACTGGTGTTGGAAAAGTAAAAAAGGATCAGGTGCTTCTGACGAATCATATGAAGTCTGGCCATGATATCGTTGTGACAAAGTGGATTGCTTTGGAGGGAACGACAATCATTGCAAAGGAAAAGGAAGCACAGCTTCTGAACGTATTTCGTGAGAGCTTTGTAAAGGAAGCACAGAGGTTTGACCAGTATCTCTCTGTTGTTCCGGAGAGCCGCATCGCTGTGAAATGTGGTGTCAGTGCCATGCATGATATTACAGAGGGAGGAATCTTTGGAGCACTCTGGGAGCTGGCAGAAGGAGCTGGCTGTGGACTGGATATTGATCTGAAAAGCATTCCGATTCGTCAGGAATCGGTGGAAGTATGTGAGCAGTTTGGCGTTAATCCTTATCTTCTTATGTCAAGCGGTTCCATGTTGATTGCGACAGAAGATGGACCCAAATTGGTACGTGCACTCGCGGCGGAAGGGATTCACAGTGCTATCATTGGCAGGGCAACGGATGGAAATGACCGGATTCTTCGAAATGGTGACGAAATCCGTTATCTGGATCGTCCGCAGAGTGACGAGCTGTATAAAGTTGTGTAAAGAAAAGAGAAAGAATGATAGGACAGCAGTTCAGGAAAATGCAGTATTCTTTGTATGCATAAGTTGGTGGAACTGCGATAAAGAAGGGATAAAATGGCAAGATTAAATATTGTACTTCATGAGCCGGAGATCCCGGCAAACACTGGAAATATCGGACGCACTTGTGTGGCAACCGGTACGCGTCTGCATTTGATTGAGCCGCTTGGATTTCGCCTGAATGAGAAGGCAATCAAGAGAGCCGGCATGGATTACTGGAACGATCTTGATGTGACAACCTACCTCGATTACGAGGATTTTCTGGCAAAAAATCCAGGGGCAAAGATTTATTATGCGACGACGAAGGCACCGCAGACATACACAGATGTGAAATTTGAGGAAGATGCTTACATTATGTTTGGCAAAGAAAGTGCAGGAATTCCGGAGGAAATTCTGCTGAAAAATCAGGCGACAGCCATTCGAATTCCGATGATCGGAGAGATCCGCTCCTTAAATCTCAGCAATTCTGTGGCAATCGTTCTGTATGAGGCACTCAGGCAGCATAATTTCGACCATATGCGTCTGGAAGGCCATCTGACAAAATATGACTGGAAGTAAAAAAAGGGGCTCTTTTGGCCCCTTTTGTGATACACGCTATTCTTTTGCTCGTTCCAGAGTAAAGATAAATTCGGTTCCGACACCTTCTGTGCTGATAACATTGATATTTTGGTGATGAGAATTGATGATCTCCTTTACAATTGCAAGGCCAAGTCCGGTACCCTTGCGGTCTTTTCCTCTCGAGGAATCAATTTTGTAAAAACGGTCCCAGATTTTTGGCAGATTTTCTTTGGAAATTCCGCAGCCCTTATCTTTGACAGATACAAAAATCCGTTCATTTTTTAAGGTCGTCTCGATGGTGATCGTAGAGCTGGTCGAACTGAATTTGATTGCATTGTCAATGAGGTTGTACAGTACCTGCTGGATCTGCTCCATATCTGCATAGACATTCAGCTGCTCGCCGGTCAGAATCAGTTCAATGGAAATGGTTTTGCTGCGGCAGGTTCCCTCAAAAGTAGCAATGGTATTTTTGATAACTTTGTTGATGTCAAAGTTTCGAAAGTTCATAACTCTTGTTGTTTTATCGAGATGATTCAAAGTCAGAAGACTTTTGGTCAGTTTTTCCAGTCGTTCCGTTTCGTTGATGATGATATTGATGTAGCGTCCCTGCATCTCATAGGGAATCGTTCCGTCCTCAATGGCTACCAGATATCCCTTGATGGAAGTCAGCGGGGAACGAAAGTCGTGAGAGATATTTGCAATGAAATTGCGTTGTGTCTCTGCTGTATGTGCCAGCTCATCCGACATATAATTCAATGAGGCGGCCAGATAGCCCATCTCGTCATGAGTTTGAATCGGAATTTTATAATTCAGATGACCGAGTGCAAATTCATCGACTCCTGTGACGATTTTTTGCAAAGGCCGATAAATATTAAACGTAAAAAAGATCAGGATCAAAAGCATCAGAAGGAAAAAGACCAAAAAGGCGATATACATGACAAGTAAAATCTCTTCGCGGTCCTGGTAAATCTGTTCCATAGGGAAGTGAATGATCACATATCCTTTTACATTCATATTTGCGGTGATTGGAGCAATCACGCTCAACATATTTTTCTGAAAATTCCCATAAAATTTACCGATGCGATAGTAACTGCGCCCCCAGGCAACGGGATTAAACTGTTTCACTTTTTTAGGGGAAACGAAAGGAGTCGGCTCGTTGGTGTCGATTAAAAGCTCATTCTGGCTGTTGAGAATCCATATTTCAGATTCCTGATAAGCGGAAAGAGACTTCAAATGTTCAAAAATAGAATCCAGGTTTGTTGCAGAAGTCTGGTAGCGAAGCGTATTGTTGGAGGCAACGGAAACGGCCTCCTGATAAATAGCTTCGCTTTTTTGCTGAATTAGTTTGTTTTCGACCATTTTTGATCCGACCGTTGCGGTAAACAAAAAACCAAGACAGCCAATGATACAGTAAACACCTACAAACTTGATGTACAGGGTCCGACGCATCAGCTTTTTACCTCAAACTTATAACCGATTCCCCAGACGGTGCTTAATGACCAGCACGGATGATCCTTGATTTTTTCACGCAGACGCTTGATGTGGACGTCTACCGTACGTGTATCGCCGATATATTCATACCCCCAGATATGGTCGAGGAGCTGCTCTCTGGTAAACACCTGATTTGGGGAAGCTGCAAGAAAATATAAAAGCTCCAGTTCCTTTGGCGGCATATCGACCTGTTTGCCCATATACTCTACTGAGTAATTGGTGAGATTGATGGAAAGGTCCGGATAGCGGACACATTTTTCAGATGAAGCAGTCGGCTGCGTCTCTTTGGCCTGAAAACGGCGAAGGACTGCTTTTGCTCTTGCAACAAGCTCTTTGGAATCAAATGGTTTTACCATATAATCGTCAGCACCAAGCTCCAGTCCAAGTACCTTATCAAACGTCTCGCCCTTTGCGGAAAGCATGATAATCGGAACATCGGAGGTCTGTCGGATTTCTCTGCAAACCTGATATCCGTCTATACCTGGGAGCATCAGATCAAGTAAGATCAGATTTGGGCGAAATAATTTGAATTCTCTCAGAGCTTCTTCTCCGTCATTTACAATCTTTGTATCGTAGCACTCTTTGGTAAAATAGAGTGCGATCAATTCTGCGATGTTGTTGTCATCGTCTACAATCAGAACTTTTTGTTTCGCTGCCATAATTTCCCTCCTTTTATTTTTTGAATTCTACAATGGTAACTCCGGCATCGCCTTCTCCGAACGTTCCGAGGCGATAGGAAGCTACGTGTTTCTGGCGTTTTAAGTAATTGTGTACACCTTGGCGCAGTGCCCCTGTTCCTTTTCCGTGAACAATGCGGACACTGGAAAGATGAGCAATATAGGCGTCATCGAGATATTTGTCAAGCTCTGCGATCGCCTCGTCCACGGTTTTTCCAAGGAGATTGATCTCAGTGGAAACGCTGGCAGATTTAGACATTTTTATTTTTCCCTGTCCGGTTCGGGATAAGGATGGTGTTTTGATTACAGGTTCGTCAATCAGTTCCAGATCGGAGATATTGACCTGAGAACGGAGAATGCCCATCTGTACGAATAAGTTTCCTCTGGAATCCGGCTTCGTGCTGACTGTTCCCTTCAGATTCATACTGAGTACCTTAACAGAATCGCCAACCTTCAGATCAGATGCTTTTAACTGCTTGGTCGGTTTTTGCTTCTTCTGTTTCATAGCCATATTTTTTTCCACTTTATTCATCTGCTGTCGAAGCTTTTGACGTTCTTTTTCGACGGTGGACATATCTACATGATCTTTCTGGAATTTGTGGTACAGCTTAATCGTCTCGTCGGCGTAATCTTTTGCCTCCTGAAGAATCTTATGGGCTTCCTCATTGGCGTTTTGCAGAATTCTCTCCTTGCGCTCGTCAATTTTGCTCTGCTTTTCTTCCAGCTGTTTTTTAAGCGCTTCGATTTCCAGTTTGTACTTTTGAATTTCTGTCTGTTCCTTCTCAATTGTGATACGGCTGGCTTCCAGGGAAGTCATCATATCCTCGAAGGATTCATCTTCCTGGCTGATCTGTTCTTTTGCTTTCTCGATGATGTAATCCGGCAGACCGAGCTTTGAGGAAATTGCAAACGCATTACTTTTTCCGGGAACTCCGATCAGCAGGCGATACGTAGGACGCAGTGTCTCCACATCAAATTCACAGGATGCATTTTCCACACCTTCGCTAGAAAGTGCGTAAACTTTCAATTCGCTGTAGTGTGTGGTTGCCATGGTGCGGATGCCCTGTTTGTGAAGATGAGACAGGATGGCGATGGCAAGCGCTGCTCCTTCGGTAGGATCCGTGCCGGCACCAAGCTCATCGAATAAAACGAGAGAATGACGGTCTGCCTTCTCAAGGAAAGATACCACATTGGTCATATGGGAAGAGAATGTACTCAGACTCTGCTCAATACTCTGCTCGTCTCCGATATCCGCATAAACCTCATGAAATACAGACAATTGGCTTCTGTCAGCTGCCGGAATATGAAGACCGGACTGACCCATCAGAGTCAGAAGACCGACTGTTTTGATTGATACTGTCTTACCGCCGGTATTCGGACCAGTCACGACAAGAAGATCGAAGTCCTCGCCAAGACGGATATCAATCGGAACGACCTGTTTTTTGTGAATCAGAGGGTGTCTTGCTTTTCGCAGATTGATGATTCCTTTTGTATTAAAAACAGGAGCAGTCGCATTTTGCTCCATGGCAAGAGCAGCGCGGGCAAAAATAAAATCAAGCTCCACCATAATCGTGAAGTTATCGGACAGCGCCTCGCCGTACTGTGCAACTTCCTCGCTCAGACGCGCAAGAATGACTTCGATTTCTTTTTGCTCCTGTAATTCCAATTCACGGATGTCATTGTTTAATTTTACAATAGACATCGGCTCGATGAAGAGCGTGGAACCGGTAGAAGACTGGTCGTGGATCATTCCTGGAATCTGGTTTTTATATTCTGCTTTTACCGGAATGCAGTAACGGCCGTTTCGCATGGTGATCACAGCATCCTGCAGATATATTCGGGAATTGCTGTTTACAATGCTGTTTAATTGCGTATGGATGCGGTCATTGGCGATTTTGATGCCGCGGCGAATCTGGCGCAGTGTCGGACTGGCATCGTCACTGATTTCTTCCTCGGACAAAATACAGCGTCTGATCTCCGCGGACAGTGGAGTCAGAGGCTCCAGGGTCTGGAACATGGCACTCAGACAATCGGGTGCCGTATCATCCCTGTCCGGGCGTCCATAGGATTTTACCCGGTTGACGTTCTCCAGAAAACTGCAGATTGTGAGGAGTTCGACGATATTTAAGGAACTGCCGACTTCCAGACGCTTCAGGGAAGCGCGAATATCTTTGACACTTCCGAAATTAATATTTCCCTTCTGAAACAGGCGGGTCAGTGCATGTGCAGTCTGAAGCTGCATGGTTTCAATTTCAGACAGACTGTTGGATGGACGCAGACGACGGCATTTCTCCTTGCCAAGAGGGGAGGAAGCCTTTTGTGTAAGCTGGTCAATGATTTTCATGTATTCTAATGCATGGATTGCTTTTTTATTCATATTCAACTCCTAATGATTTCTTTAACATTCCCATTATATCTATTTATGGAAAGATAATCAACCAATATCTCTGAGAGAAAAGGTGCCTGTATTTTTGTAAAAAAATTAATAAAAAAACAAAAGAAAACAAAAGAAAATGTAGTTCCTATTCATAAATTGTTCATAGTTGTTTGCTAATATATACCTAAGAGATTTTTCGAGGTGCGTCGAATATGAGTGATGGGAAAAAAACAAAACATCCCGGGTCTGAGTCATCAAAGCCCCGGGATTTTGGCGAATACAATTTTATTAAAGAAACGATTAAAGAAAAGCCGATGAATCGAAAAATGATCATCAGCAAGATTGCGGCAATCACCGCAGGGGCAATTCTTTTCGGAGCGGTATCGGCCGCCGTTTTTGCAGGTGTTTACCCTGTCATTTCCAATATGATCGAGGAAAATAAAAAACCGGAAAAAGTAGACATTGATATAGAACAGCCGGATGTGACGGAAAAACCGGAGGAAACTGCTGTGCCGTCATCAGAAACAGATACATTAAGAGGCATTACTTTAGAAGAGTATGAGAAGATTTATGAGGAGGTTCATCAGATTGCAAAGAAACCTCTGACAGCGATGACGATGGTTACGGGAGTTCGGGAAGAAGCCGATCTTTTAGATAATTCTTATGTAAGATACGGACAGTCTTCCGGCGTGATTATTGCAAAGACCGGTTCGGAGTTGTATGTGCTTACGCAGAAATCTGTGCTTGGAAAAAGTGAAAATCAGGTACAGGTTACTTTCTGTGATGGAAATATTGCAAATGGAAGTCTGCGCAAGAAGGACGAGGGAACAGGATTTGCAGTTGTCTCGGTTCCGCTAAAAAATGTAGAAGAGGAGACACTGTCCACCATCAGTGTGGCTTCGCTTGGAAATTCTTATAGTTTGATGCAGGGAAAACCGGTTATTGCCATTGGAAGTCCGACAGGTTATAATGAGACAGTGGCTTATGGCAATATTATTTCTGTATCCAATAAGATTTCGGTCGTGGATGCCGAATACAACCTGCTGGTGACAGATATTCTCGGAAGCAAAGAGGGAAGCGGTGTGCTTCTGGATACGAGCGGAAGTGTGATTGGAATTATTACACAATCCTTCGGGGACACTGCTGACACGATGGTAAAAGCATTGTCGGTTGCCCAGCTCAAAAGGCTTCTGGCAGATCTTTCTAATGGCAATGAGATTTGTTATGCAGGCATTTATGGTCAGGATGTGACAGAGAGTATTGCCGCACAGACGGGAATTCCAATGGGGATCTATGTGGATTCGGTAGCCACAGAGTCTCCGGCTATGGTCGCAGGAATACAAAGTGCAGATGTGATTACGGAACTAAACGGAACAGAAGTGACAACGATGCAGAAGTTTTCAACGGAACTTCAGAAATGCAAGAAGGATGATAAAGTTTCGATTCGACTGATGCGTAAGGGAAATGATGGCTATGAGGAGATGAATTTTGAAATCGCAATAAGTGTAAAATAGAAAGGCAATGAAAAAGATGAAGTATTTGAATGAGCTCCATGAAGGCGACAGAATCAGCAACATTTATTTGTGTAAGCACAAACAGGCTGCTGTGACAAAAAACGGGAAACCATATGAAAATGTGATTTTGCAGGATAAAACAGGCTGCATGGATGCGAAAATCTGGGACCCGAATTCCCAGGGAATCGATGATTTTGATGTACTGGACTACATTGATGTTGTAGGTGATGTGACTACTTTTGCAGGTGCTTTGCAGGTCAATATCAAACGCGTGCGAAAGGCTTGCGAGGGAGAGTATGATCCGGCAGATTATCTTCCTGTTAGCGAGAACAGCACCGATGATATGTATGGAAAACTGCTGGCATACATCAAATCTGTGAAAAACACCTGGCTTTCACAACTTCTGGAGAAACTGTTTGTTGAGGATGTAGAATTTATCAAATCCTTCCAGAATCATTCGGCAGCTAAGACGGTGCATCATGGTTTTGTGGGAGGACTTCTGGAGCATACGCTTGGTGTGGCAAGGCTGTGTGATTTTTACGCGGCGACCTATCCGCTTCTGAATCGAGATGTACTTCTTGCAGCAGCGTTGTGTCATGACATTGGAAAGACAAAAGAACTTTCCGAATTTCCATTAAATGATTACACGGATGATGGCCAGCTCCTTGGCCATATCATGATTGGTGCGGAGATGATTCATGATAAAATTAAGGAAATCCCTGGATTTCCGCCTGTTCTTGAGAGTGAGCTCAAGCACTGCATTCTGGCACACCACGGAGAGCTGGAATTTGGTTCTCCCAAAAAACCGGCTATGGCAGAGGCAGTAGCACTGAATCTGGCAGACAACACAGATGCCCGTATGGAGACATTGACGGAAGTCTTTGCCTCCGCAGGACAGAAGAAGGAATGGCTGGGGTATAATCGTCTGTTTGAATCAAACTTAAGAAGAACCGTAGAAGAATAAGAATTATTGGAGGAAATTATGTCAGGAAGTTATGTAAAAAACGACCTGGTGACTCTGAAAATTACAGATATGGGAAATGATGGAGAGGGTATAGGCAAAGTAGATGGCTATACCCTTTTTGTAAAGGATGCTGTAATCGGAGACACCGTTTTGGCGAAAGTCATGAAAGCAAAGAAAAATTATGGGTATGCGAGATTGATGGAGGTTGTAGAGCCGTCGCCTGATCGCGTAGAGCCGCCGTGTCCGTATGCACGCCAGTGCGGAGGCTGTCAGCTTCAGGCGATGTCCTATGAACAACAGCTTCGCTTCAAAACAAATAAAGTAAAAAATCATCTTATGAGAATCGGCGGCATGGAGGAAGTTCCGATGGAAGCAATCATCGGGATGGAACATCCGTACCGCTA
>JALFVM010000113.1 GCA_022787145.1 Lachnospiraceae bacterium
TGATGCGCATAGCGGTATTAATGTTTAGAGATATAAAAAAGGAGGATGTAAGTTGACATTAAAAGAAAAGTACCTGAAGGACCATCCGGAGCTTCCGCGATTCAAGTTCCAGGGCAGCATGAACTGTCCGGATAAGAATGGGTATGAGTATCGCTCGCCGTGCCTTGTTGTTGACAGCTGTAAGGAGTGCTGGGACAGAGAGTACCGTGATTACAAAGGTAAACATAGAAAAAAACGAAGAAGGAGGTAAAAAGCTTGAAGAAAAATACAGAAGAAATGAATCTTGTATTTGAGAAAGCTACTGACGAGAAAAAAAACCGTGAGGAAACAGCAAAGAGATTCAAAGAGATTATGCGTATTGTAAAGGAGGTTTTGAAAAGATGACAGACAAAAAATGGTTGGAAACAGTAGATAGAATCATGCCGTGCATCGAAGAACTTCTGAAAGTTTCGGAAGAATTTGATATCCGCCTGTCAATTGTTGCAGGAGGCGATTGTGTGAAAGCTATGGTTGATTATTGCAAGCGTGACAGCATTGATACGGTGCATGAACTTAACATCTACAATGAAGGTTATGCGGAAGTAAGAAACGTTCAGAGCAGAATGGTGCTGAAGAAAATTGACATGAAAAGTCCCGATCATTGCTTGGCGGCTGGATCGGGACACAACAAATAAGTTCTCGTACTTATTATAGCACGGGAGAAAGGAAACGTAAATGAGTAAAATTATTAAGGTGAGCACAGATTTGAAAATCACAGTGCACGATTTTCCGGAAGGAACAATTTCCGAGCAGAACAGACAGCTTTGCGAGCTGATCGGCAACGGATGCAGCATGATTGAAAATGTTATGCCAAAGCGGCTTTATACCGGATTTGGCCATACAACCCACGTAACATCAAAGGATAGTAAGTGTGTGAGTATGCTTGTAGACGAAGAATTTCTTTTCCGAAGCAACAGCAAGCCGAATCTGATTGGTTCTTACATGTATGAAACAGATAAACATAAGAACCCGATTTTAGGAAATGTACTTTTTGTAGGTAATGAGTACAAAGGTGATGGAATATCATTTTGCGGAATTGAGCGAGGTACATTTGACTGTTTGTATAAACAACTCATTGCTCTGGCTGAAATAGCAACTTATGCGGGCGCGGTGCAACTGTGATACGAGGGTGGATCAGGATGAGTGAGATTTTTACCATCATCGATTGCAAGGATCATGCAGACTGGCTTCGGGTGAGAAATTACGGAATAGGAGGCTCTGATGCTTCTGCCATTCTTGGGATGAACCCATACAAAACAAACATTGAGCTGTTTGAAGAGAAAACAGGTCGACGGGTGCCGGAGGATATTTCGGACAAGCCTTATGTGAAGTACGGAACGCTTGCAGAGCCGCTGATCAGAAGCCTGTTTGCCCTTGATTATCCGGAATACGAAGTGACCTATCATGATAATCGTATTTTTCGGAGTAACCGGCATCCATATATGCAAGCCTCCCTTGATGGGGAGCTTGTGGATCAGGACGGCCGGAGAGGTATCCTGGAGATTAAGACCACGAACATCCTGCAGTCCATGCAGTATGAAAAGTGGAAGGATAGAATCCCGGATAATTATTACATACAAGTGCTGCATTATCTTCTGGTGACCGGTTATCAGTTCGTGGTGCTGAGGGCACATCTGGTAAGTGTCTGGGGAAATGACAAGAGGACTACGGTGAAGCATTACTTTATTGAACGATCAGAAGTAGAGGATGACCTTATGATGCTTTTGAAGGAGGAAAAGAAATTTTGGGAGTATGTGGAGAGCGGCAGGAAGCCACCTCTGATACTTCCGGAGCTATAGGAGGAAACGTATGGAATTAATGTTTTATGATCCAAAGGAAGAGCTTGCTCTTCCGGAAATCAAATGGAACTATGAAGAGATTAAACAGTATGCCCTGGATAAAGCGGCAGAGTATAAGAGCATTGCTTATACCGATGCGGATGTGGTTGCAATGAAAAAAGATCGGGCCGATATCAACCGTTTTATCAATGCTCTTGATAATGAGCGAAAGAATAAGAAAAAACAGTACATGGAACCGTATACCGTTTTTGAACAGCAGGTAAAAGATGCGCTGCAGCCACTGAAAGAGGCGGAATCGTACATAAAAAAAGGCCTTGATGAGATTGAGCAGCAGTACCGTGATGCAAAGGCAGAGAAGATGCGAGAGTATTATGAGAAACATGCTGGAGACTTAAAGGAGCTGGTTCCGTTCACAAAAACAATCAGGGAAGAATACTACAAGCGAGCTTTTACGGATAAGAAGCTGGAGCAGGGTTATATTGATTTCTTTGTCCGCATCCGGGAAGACCTGAACGCCCTTAACGAGCTTCCAGAGCGGTTCCGTGATAAGGCAGCCATGAAATACATGGAATCCTTTTCTATTTCGGATGCGTTGCGGGAGGGAAAACGCCTGGAAGATCTTGAGAATCTTATGCAGGAACGCAAAAGAAAGAAGGAGGCGGAACCGACTCAGGCGCATCAAAAGCCAGAACAAGAACAGCCAAAGCAGGCTACATATCAGCCGGAAAATATTATGCGTCTTGATTTTCGCGTATGGGGAACGAGAGAGCAGCTGATGGGGCTGAGACAGTATATGATTGATAATAAAATTAAATTTGGAAAGGTGGAATAAACATGGCAGTAGGAAACAGTTTAGCGAAGAAGCGAGATAACGAAGAGAGATTATCCGTATATCTCGAAAACGATGCGGTAAAACGTCAGATTAACCAGGTGCTTGGAGGGAAACGTGGAACAAGATTTATTTCCAGCATTGTTTCAGCGGTTCAGGGCACTCCGGCACTCAAAGAGTGCACAAGTCCAAGCATCGTGAATGCAGCTCTTCTTGGAGAGGCGTTGAACCTTTCCCCATCGCCGCAGCTTGGACAGTTTTACATGGTTCCATACAATAAAAAAGAAAAGGTAAACGGTAAATGGGAGACAGTTGCAAAAGAAGCACAGTTCCAGCTTGGATACAAAGGATATGTGCAGCTGGCTGAACGCTCCGGATATTACAAAAAGCTCAATGTATTGCCAATTAAAGAGGGTGAACTGATTCGCTACGATCCTTTGAACGAAGAAATTGAAGTGGATCTTATTGAGGATGATCTGATCAGAGAAGAGACTCCTACGGTCGGTTATTACGCGATGTTCGAATACGAGAACGGTTTCCGTAAGACTATGTACTGGACAAAACGGAAGATGATCGCACATGCGGATAAATATTCAGCAGCCTTCCATGCAGCTGATCTGGAGAGACTGGAGCGTGGGGAGATTCCGGAAAAAGATATGTATAAATACTCTTCCTTCTGGTATAAGGATTTTGATGGCATGGCAATGAAGACTATGCTTCGTCAGCTGATTTCAAAATGGGGAATTATGAGCATTGATCTTCAAAAGGCAGTAGAATGTGATATGTCAGTTATTAAGGAGGATGGAACACCGGATTATGTAGCTGATGAAGAACCTGCAGACGTTGATGCGGATTACAAAGAAGTCGAACCGGAAAAGGAAGAACCAGCTGTACATCCAGAACAACGTGAGATTGTACATCCAGAAGATCAGATGAGCTTGGAAGATGCTTTCTTCGCGCAGTAAATGACGATATATAAAGGCTCATGCCTATTATATATAAATAAAGTGCTTTCTACGGCTTGCTAACGACAATTTCCTATATCACAACACGTTAATAAAACAGATCGTAAGCCGTAAAGGACCGGTTAGCCGCCGGTCCGGAAAGGAGGAACTATGAACAGCAGACAGAAAGGTGCAGCCGGAGAACGGGAACTGGCAAAGGTTCTTCGTGATTACGGATATGAGTGCCGCAGGGGACAGCAGTATTGTGGGTCCAATGGAGATGCTGATGTGGTTGGTCTTCCTGGGATTCATATCGAATGCAAACGTGTGGAGAAGCTAAATATTCAGAATGCTCTTTCTCAAGCACAAAATGATGCAAAGCCAGGTGAAATTGCAGCAGTATTTCACAGAAAGAATAGAGAGCCGTGGAAGGTCACGGTGGATCTGGAGGACTTTATGAGATTATACGAAGCAGCAGGAGAGTTGTTTCAAAAGTAGAAGACAGTAGGAGGAAATATGGCAGGACGGCCAAAACAAGGAATAGACTATTCTGGCTGGTCGGTTGACATATTTGATAGTGACACAAAAATAGACAAATTGTTGGATTCCAAGGGGTGGCCTGGATTTGGCATCTATTTCTATTTGTGTCAAAGGGCTTACAAAGCGAATGGATATTTCTTTGAATGGAGTTATGACGATTGTGCAACGACTGCAAGGAAGATGGGCGGCGGCATTAATTCTGGGACGGTGAGAGAAACTGTCAGCTACTGTTTGCAGATTGATCTCTTCAATAAGAGGTTGTTTGACAGATGGGGAGTGCTAACAAGTAGAGGTATCCAACGGCGTTACTGGGCGGTGTTGTCCGAACGCCGAAGTAAAATTGTATATGAAGAATATTGGCTTTTGAAAGATGTTGAATGCAAAGGCCTGGTTAAAATCAGCCTAAAATCAGATGTGAAGCCGACAAATACGAATGATACACCTGCAAATGCAGATGTGCAGTCTATAAAGGAAAGTAAAGTAAAGAAAAGTAAAGGAAAGGAAAATAAAGAAAAAGAAACGGGAGAGACAGGTGCTTCGCCTGATGCATTTTCCAATCCTGAGTTAGAGGATGCTTTTCAAACATTTCTTACGTGCAGGAGGCAGAACGGACAGCGGCTTGTTGAAAAACAGATATCCATTCTCAGACAGGAGCTTATGCGTCTTGGTAAAGACGACAGGGAGAGACTTGAGATCGCCAATAAGTCCATCGCCAATGGATGGAAGAGTTTTTATACAATCAAGAAACCTTCCAGAGAGACGGATGGAAAGAAAGGTAATTCAAATAATTACCCTCACAGAGACTACAATTACGACGCTATCCGCGCAAGCATGTTTGACCAATAAATAAAACGAAAGGAGTCGAAGCTACCCGGGACAAAAGCTGCAGCGGCTTCTTAAAAAAATGAATACAGTAGATGTTGAATATTATGACCTGAAAGGGCATGAGCTGCATTTTAAAATCTGCCCTGGTGATCTGCAGATAGTTTGTAATGTGCTGTATGATTACTGCAATATGATTTCTGAGATGATTGCGGATCCACCGGAGGGAGTAGACCAAGGTACCATAGAACTTTGGAGAGCAAGATATGGATATTACCTGGAACGCATTCAGAAAATCCGTGGGAAAATTGAGACTGGAATTGGGTACAGCACGGAAAAAGCAATTGAGAAATGCAAGAAAAGAAAGCCTAAAAAGGATGATGACATTGGAGAAGATGCTCTTGTCATGGCTATGAAGGTACGTCTCAGCGGGAAATCCAAAAAAGAAGAGAAACCTGAACCTGTGGCAGAGAACGGGAATCAACAACTGTCATTGTTTGATATGATTAGCAAAAAATGAAAGAGAGGAAACTATGGAGGAAAAGAAAGACAACATTGTCAATATCGATATTGAACAGATTTATCCGCATCCGGATAATCCAAGAAAAGAAATCGGGGATGTAACGGAGCTTGCAGAGTCCATCAAAAAGAATGGCATCATGCAGAATTTGACCGTAATTCCTGGACATCATATTACTTCCGTTAGAGAGAAAAATGATATGGAAGATAAGCTGATGGCAATGAAAGATAGAGATGAAAAATACTGGGAATTAAGACAGAACATTGAAAGAGGTTGGTCGGAAGACGGCTACACACTCCTGATTGGGCACCGCCGCCATGCCGCTGCGAAGCTTGCTGGAGTATCTGAGGTACCGTGCCGGATCGTGTATGGAATGAGCGTTAAGGAGCAGGTATCTACCATGCTTGAGGAAAATATGCAGCGCAACGATCTGACCATCTATGAGCAGGCGCAGGGCTTCCAGATGATGCTTGATCTTGGCGAGACGGAAGAAACAATTGCTGAAAAGACCGGATTTAGCAAGACTACCATTCGTCACCGACTCAACATCGCAAAGCTTGATCA
>JALFVM010000114.1 GCA_022787145.1 Lachnospiraceae bacterium
TCTTTGGATGATACTGACAGCTTTTAAATCTGTAACAGAGGCTACTTCTGTGAATCCTTTTGTTATTCTTCCGACAGTGTGGAGAACGGATTCTTTTACAGCTGTTATGAAAAATATGAACTTCCTGCTTCTGTATAAAAACACATTGCTGTTGATTTTCTTCCGTGTATTGTGTGCGGTTCTCACAGCAACAATGGCAGGATATGCTTTTGGACGTCTTCACTTCAAAGGAAGAGATCTTTGTTTCTCGCTGGTATTGTTCCAGATGATGGTTCCGGCACAGATTTTCATCATTCCACAGTACTTAATGGTAAGTAAGCTGGGAATGCTGAATACAATCTTTGCGCTGGTATTTCCTGGTATGGTTACTGCATTTGGTACTTTCCTTCTTCGTCAGGGATATATGGGTCTGCCCAATGACCTGGAGGAAGCAGCCCGTCTGGATGGATGTAACATCGGACAGACATTCCTTTACATAATGGCTCCGCTGACACGATCCAGTATGGTTGCTCTTGGTATCTTTACCGCAGTGTTTGCGTTTAAAGACTTGATGTGGCCTATGATCGTAAATACAGATAAAGATATGCTGGTATTGTCATCTGCTCTTGCAAAGATGCAGGGACAGTATGCATCAAAGTTCCCGGAACTGATGGCGGCATCTTTGATCGCTTGTATTCCGATGATCGTTATCTATATTATTTTCCAGAAACAGTTTATCGAAGGTATTGCAACCAGTGGTGGAAAACTTTAAAATAATTGCAGAGACCGACGTACGTGGGTGCGTCGGTCATTTTGCTTAATAATGGAGGCAGCGTTGAAGAGAACAAGTGGTTTATGTAAGAATTCAAGATATCGGTCTTTGGAAGATTTACAGAAAGATTCGGTAGAATTGTGTTTGACATATTGTGGATATGAGGAATGTGATCCGGGATATCGGTTTGGCCCCAATTTGAGGAAAAGTTATGTTTTGCATTTTGTGAAAAGTGGTAAAGGTATTCTGGAAATCGGAAAGAAAAAATATAATATTTCTGCCGGAGAAATGTTTTTTATTCCGGTAAACCAGGAGGCCTGGTATCAGGCAGATGAAAAAGATCCATGGACATATATGTGGATTGGGTTTGTAGGATACAAATCGAATGAATGTATTATGAATGCCGGATTTTCCATAAAGAACCCGGTACGAAAAGTTGAATGTGCAGATGAAATTTCACAGTATATTAACGAAATGTTGGATGCACATCAGCTATCTTTTGGGGATGAATTAAAACGAAATGGATTGCTTATGTGCCTGTTTTCCAGTCTTGTCAGCGATTTTAAAAAGCAGTCACCGGGAGCGTTACTTCCTCTTCCCTATCCGGGCTCTGTATATGTGAAACATGCAGTTGAGTATATTAGTCAGAATTATAATAAGAGGATAAAAATCAATGAACTGGCTGATTATATCGGTGTGAATCGAAGCTATCTTACAAGCAGCTTCAAAAAGACTGTAGGATGTTCTCCTCAGGAATATCTGGTGAATTTGCGAATGGATAAGGCAAGATCCCTTCTAACGAAAACAGATTTACCGATCAATGCGGTTGCATCGGCGGTGGGGTATTCAGATCAGCTTGCATTTTCAAAAATTTTTAAGCAATACTATGGTTTAAGCCCAAAAGCGTATCGTGAACAAGGTGAAGAATTGATTATCTTTACGCAAAAGGGTGAATATGAAGGAAGAATCTAAGAGTATAAAGTGTGTGAACGACAGGCATCAGTGGCTCTTGGTGATTTATAACAGTCGGCAGAATGTGTTGGCTGTTTCTTTTTTTGTATCACAGGAAAATCTGTTAATTTTCTCAGATACAAAAACTTCCTGGGGATATAAACGAGTAAAAAAATATGGTGAATATCTGTAAGATGTGGTATGATAAATACATTGAGCAGAGAACAGGAACAGGCAGGTGATGAACATGGAGACGAGAGATATTCTTGAAAAGTTTAAAGAAGGTGAGATTTCCATTGATGAAGCGGAACAATATTTTCGCCGGGCACCTTTTGACGAGATGGGATACGCAAAGCTGGATATGCATCGGCAGGTTCGGTCCGGTTTCCCGGAGGTGATTTTCTGCAGCAGAAAAGCGGATGAACATCTGCTTCCTATTGTACAGCGATTGTATGAGGAAAATGGGGAAGTTTTTGGAACGAGAGCATCACAGCATCAGTACGAAATACTGAAAGAAAGATTTCCCGAGATTCAGTACGATTCCATTTCTCATATTATTAAAATAGAAAAAGAGAAAAAAGAGGGAGAGGGGCTGATCGCTGTCTGTACGGCAGGAACAGCCGATATTTCTGTAGCAGAGGAAGCGGCTCAGACGGCGGAGTATTTCGGTGCTAAAGTTGAGAGAATCTATGATGTGGGAGTGGCTGGAATTCACAGATTGTTTTCCAGGCTGGATGTGATTCAGAAAGCCAATTGTGTGATTGCTGTGGCTGGAATGGAAGGTGCACTGGCCAGTGTATTGGGCGGTCTGGTGGACAAACCGGTAATCGCAGTACCCACTTCTGTAGGGTATGGTGCAAGTTTTAATGGTCTGTCAGCACTGCTTACAATGATCAATTCCTGTGCCAATGGAATAGCAACGGTAAATATTGATAATGGATATGGAGCAGGTTATATTGCTACACAGATTAACCGTATGGGGAAGGTGTAAAGAATGAAGATTTCAACAAAAGGAAGATATGCATTGCGAATCATGACGGATCTGGCTATGCATGATAATGGAGAATATATCCGGTTGAAAGACATATCGGAACGGCAGAATGTAACTTTGAAATATATGGAGCAGATTATGCCGTTGCTGACCCGGGCCGGATATGTGAAAAGTTACAGAGGAAATAATGGAGGGTATATGCTGGCCAGAAAGCCGGAAGAATATACAGCTGGAGAGATTTTGAGAACTACAGAGGGTAGTCTTGCACCCATTGCATGTATTGAGGACAATCCTAACAGATGTCCGAGAAAAGACGAATGTACAACCCTTCCGTTCTGGGAGGGAATGTGGAAGGTGATCAATGACTATGTAGACAGTGTTACACTGGCAGATTTGATTCAGCCACGAACGGAGGAAAAGTGATTTGTATGAGTTTGGATTTTACGAATCCTGCTATAAAAAAGTATATGCTGGAAGGAAAGTTCGGTCTTGAAAAAGAAAGTCTGAGAGTTACTGAAGAAGGATTTCTTTCCCATACATCACACCCTTTTTCTGATGATTCCCATATGGAAAGGGATTTTTGTGAAAACCAGACAGAATTGATTACGGATGCCTGTGACAGTGTAGATGCTGCATGGACACAGCTTGTGGTACTACATGAAAAAGCAGTAAAAATATTGCAGATGTTAGATACTGGCAAAGAGTTATTGTGGCCTTTTTCAAATCCACCCTATGTGAAGGGGGAAGAAGACATTCCCATTGCATCTTTTAGCGGAAGCCTGAAAAAGAAAGAGATATACCGAAAATATCTGGCAGAAAAATACGGAAAAAAGAAAATGCTTTTTTCGGGGATTCATTTTAATTTCTCGTTTTCTGATACGGTATTGCGGGAAGGATATAAAAGGAGCGGCATTGCTGTTTTTCAGGAGTATAAGAATCAGGTTTATCTGGATCTGGCGGCAAAAGTTACCAAGTACAGTTGGCTGATCGTTTATCTTATGGCTGCAAGTCCTGTGATGGATGGTTCCTTTTTTCAGGATAAGGATCTGGGACGTGATGTGCTGAAAAACTATGCGTCTGTCCGTTGCAGTGAGATTGGTTATTGGAATCAGTTTGTGCCCATTCTTTCCTATGATAGTCTGAATACCTATGTAGACAGTATTGAAGAGTATGTACAGAAAGGCTGTCTCAGAGAGGCTGCAGAATTGTATTATCCGGTCAGGCTAAAACCTACAGGAGACAATTCTTTGGACAATCTTAGAAAAAATGGAGTGAATCATATTGAACTGCGTACCCTGGATCTGAATCCTCTGGCTTTGGCAGGAGTACAAAAAGAAGATCTGCAGTTTTTGCATGTATTAATTCTCTACCTTATATCGCTTCCGTCCTGTGAATTTGATTCCTATGAACAGATCATGGCAATTAAAAATGAAAAGCGTGCAGCTCAATATGAAGAGAGAGATATTTGGATCGAAAATGGATGGAATCGTGCAATTCCGGTTCGGGATGCGGCGTTGGATGTTCTGTTTGCCATGGAACGATTTTGTGAAGAAATGGAAAAGCCGGAACTGATGGAGGCTATTTATTTCCAGGAAAAGAAGGTTCTTTGTCAGGAAGAACGGTATGCAGTAAAAATAAAGCAGCAGTTTAAGAAAGATTATGTAAAAAATGGTCTGAAGCTGGCTGAAAAGTATACAAAAGAAATAATGCAGAAAGAAAGGGGAGTATGACAAATGGATGCTGTAGAAAAGTTTTTGAAAGATCATAGTCTTTCCCTTGAAGAATATAGAGAGCTTCTCGGCAGATGGCAGGAGGCAGATGTGAGAGAAGTTTTGAAATCAGAGGCCGTGAAACTGAGAAAAAAGTATTATGGAGATAAAGTTTTTACAAGAGGCCTGATTGAATTTACAAATTATTGTAAAAATAATTGTTATTACTGTGGAATACGAAAAGGGAATCACAATGCTCAAAGATATCGGTTGACGAAGGAAGAAATTCTGGAATGCTGTAAGCAGGGATATGAACTGGGATTTCGTACCTTTGTGCTTCAGGGGGGAGAAGATCCGTACTATACAGATGAAAAGATGGCAGATATTATTCGTTCCATCAGGGAGAGTTATACAGACTGTGCAATCACTCTTTCTATCGGAGAGAAATCCTACGAAAGCTATCGGTTATTTCGGGAAGCAGGTGCTGACCGTTATCTGCTGCGTCATGAGACAGCCAATGAAGAACACTATGGAAAATTACATCCCCCTCAGATGAGTCTGGCAAATCGTATGAAGTGTCTGTATGAGCTGAAAGAACTGGGATATCAGGTGGGTGCCGGATTCATGGTAGGATCACCGGGACAGACACTGGATTGCATTGCCCGGGATTTGGTATTTTTGCAGGAATTAAAACCTCAGATGGTAGGAATTGGACCTTTTATTCCTCATCACGATACAGAATTTGCCAATGAACCGGCGGGAAGCGTGGACTTAACTTTGTTTTTGCTTTCTGTGATCCGGATTATGCTGCCAAAAGTATTGCTTCCGGCAACCACGGCTCTGGGAACTATGGATCCAAGAGGACGGGAAAAGGGATTGTCTGTAGGTGCAAATGTAGTGATGCCAAACCTGTCACCGGTGATGAACCGGAAAAAATATGATTTGTATGATAATAAAATCTGTACCGGTGAAGAAGCGGCAGAGTGCAGAGGATGTTTGGGAAGAAGAGTGGAAAGTGTTGGTTATCGCCTTGTAAATGAACGTGGAGATGCGATACAATAAAATGAGAGAGGTGTAACATGCTGAGTCAGTTTTCAAGGACGGAACTGTTGATTGGAAAAGAAGGAATGGAAAGACTGAGCAATTCCCGGGTTGCTGTGTTTGGTGTGGGCGGTGTCGGAGGCTATACGGTAGAGGCGCTGGCAAGAAGCGGAATCGGTGAACTGGATCTGATTGATAATGACCAGGTGGCACTGACGAATCTGAACCGCCAGATTATTGCCACTACAAAGACATTGGGTAGAGATAAAGTGGATGTGGCAAAGGAACGGGTATTGGAGATTAATCCGGATGCGAAAGTGAATATCTATAAGAAGTTTTATCTGCCGGAGACGAAAGAAGAATTTGATTTTACAAAGTATGATTATGTGGTAGATGCTATTGACACTGTATCCGGTAAAATAGCCCTTGTGGAACAGGCAAAAGAGGCAGGTGTGCCAATCATCAGTTCCATGGGAGCAGGAAATAAACTGGATCCGACAGCCTTTCGTGTGGCGGATATCTATAAAACATCCGTTTGTCCATTGGCAAAAGTTATGCGTAGAGAGCTGAAAAAACGGGGAATTCGCAAACTTAAGGTTGTGTATTCAGAGGAAATGCCCATTGTACCTGAGAAAAATGCAGAGATGGAGCAGGCAGAACCCACCCAAAAACGTCAGGTTCCGGGAAGTGTTGCATTTGTTCCGTCTGTCGTTGGTCTTATTATTGCCGGTGAAGTGATAAAAGACCTGGCAGGGTTATAAGAGCATGGTTTCCTGATAGAGAAAGGATTAAAAGTATGAAACAGTTTACTGAGGCAGAGATGGAAAGACAGAAGAAACTGGAAAATTTGAAAGAATATCTGAAAAAACTTGGAAGTGTGGCAATTGCATTTTCCAGTGGGGTGGATTCCACATTTTTACTGAAAACAGCTCATGAGGTGTTGGGTAATCAGGTGATTGCCATAACAGCCCGTTCGGTTTTCTTTCCGGATAGAGAAAATGAGGAAGCAAAAGGATTTTGTGAGAAAGAAGGTATCCGACAGATTATTTTCGATGCAGATATACTAAAGACGGATGGAATAAAAGAAAATCCGGCAAACAGATGCTATCTATGTAAAAAACAAATATTTACGAAAATAAAAGAAATTGCATCAAAGTATCATATAGAATATGTGGCGGAAGGTTCCAATGTGGATGATCTGGGAGATTACCGCCCGGGAATGCAGGCGGTTTCAGAACTGGAGATTAAAAGCCCTTTGCGGGATTGCGGTCTGACAAAAGCAGAGATTCGCCTTTTGTCAAAAGAAATGAGTCTGCCTACCTGGGATAAGCCGTCTTTTGCCTGTCTGGCTTCACGGTTTACCTATGGTGAGACAATTACAGAGGAAAAATTGTCCATGGTGGAACAGGCAGAAGAACTTGTAAGAAGTTTGGGATTTGGTCAGTTTCGGGTAAGAATCCACGGAATGCTTGCCCGGATTGAAGTCTTGCCGGATGATATGGATAAGTTTATGAATGATAATATTCGAGAAAAAATCTCACAGAAACTGAAAGAGCTTGGCTTTACTTATGTAACATTGGATCTGAACGGGTATAGAACAGGCAGTATGAATGAAATGCTGAATAATTCAAGGAGGATATGAAAGTATGAGTCGTAAGGCATTGATTGCTATGAGTGGCGGAGTGGATTCCAGTGTTGCCGCTTTTTTGATGAAAGAGAAGGGATATGAGTGTATCGGCGCAACGATGAAGCTTTTCTATAATGAGGAAGTAGGTGTTTCCAAAGATCACAGTTGTTGCTCACTGGATGATGTGGAGGATGCAAGAAGTGTGGCCCAGTCACTGGATATGCCCTATTATGTATTGAATTTTTCTGACAGATTTAAAGAGGATGTCATTGATCATTTTGTAAAAGCCTATGAAAATGGTATGACACCCAATCCCTGTATTGACTGTAACCGGTATCTGAAGTTTGAAAAACTGTTTAGCCGGGCAAAAGAACTGGGATATGATTATGTGGTGACGGGACATTATGCACAGATTGTGTATGACAATGAGAAGGGCAGATATCTTTTGAAGAAAGCAGTGGATCCTACGAAAGATCAGAGTTACGTTCTCTATTCCATGACTCAGGAACAACTGGCACATACCATGTTTCCGCTGGGCGGCATGAAAAAGACGCAAGCCAGAGAAATCGCAGAGGCCCATGGATTTATCAATGCGAAAAAACATGACAGTCAGGATATCTGTTTTGTACAGAATGGAAAATATGCGGATTTTATTGAGCAATATACCGGGAAAACCTATCCGGAAGGTTGTTTTGTAAATCGCGAAGGAAAAGTTTTGGGAAAACATAAAGGTATTATCCGGTACACGATAGGACAGAGAAAAGGTCTTGGTTTGTCATTTGCACAGCCTATGTATGTAACGGAAGTAAATCCGGCAGACAATACAGTGGTGCTGGGACCTCACGAGGATCTCTTTACCACATCATTTCTGGCAAAGGATATAAATCTGATTGCGATGGAAAAAATAGATGCACCTATGCGTCTGAAAGCAAAAGTTCGCTATCGGCAGCCGGAGCAGTGGGCAGTAGTGACACAGATAGATCAGGATACACTTCGTGTCGAATTTGAAGAACCACAGCGTGCGATCACAAAAGGACAGGCCGTGGTTCTGTATGATGGTGATGTGGTGGTAGGAGGCGGAACGATTCAATAAGGGGGTAATCAAAAAAAACCCTTACGAATCCGTTCTTTGTACTGCCTTGGCGTCATGCCAATTTGCTGACGAAAATGAGAACAGAAAGAAGCAGCATCGCGAAATCCGCAGGAATAGGCGGTTTCGGTGATGGTGTACTTCTGACTCTGCAGCAGTTTGACAGAAGCTCGGATACGAAACTGCAGCAGGTATTGCTTTGGGGAAATGTTCGCCTCTTTCATAAAAATTTTATACAGATAGGTGCGGTCAATCCCTACATAGTCG
>JALFVM010000069.1 GCA_022787145.1 Lachnospiraceae bacterium
CATGAAGACGACTACCGCGACCGCCAGCTAATATCATTGCTAACATACTGTTTTGCTTCATAATAAGTCCTCTCTTTCATTCCTTTGAGATATATTATACAATTGTTTTTTGAATTTTTCCATAGATTTGTGCAAAAAAACTATTATATTTTATAAAAAAATCTTGGCTGGAAGATCGTAAGGGAAAAATGTCGAAAAAATATTGTAAAAAATTGGGTAAATTGCATAAGCATGTTAAAAAAATGATAAAAAAAGGAAAAATAACAGGAACAAAAATTTTTGTATAAAACAAAAATAAATTTAGATAGTCGGTTGGTTGAAAAAAGAATACACTTGTGATAAAATCTGAAAGATTAAGGAGAAGCCAGTATGCTTCCTGATGATTGACAAATGAAACAGACGGTTCATCAGAAAGGAGTGTACCGGCAAGGTTTTATGCCCAAATGAAGAAAGGAAGATACTATGAAAGCGTTCCTAATTTTAGAAGATGGACATGTGTTCCAGGGAACCAGTATTGGTTCCACAAAAGAAGTTATCAGTGAAATAGTGTTTAATACTTCCATGACGGGATATCTTGAAGTGATGACCGACCCCTCCTATGCTGGACAGGCGGTATGTATGACGTATCCTTTAATTGGAAACTATGGTATTTGTTATGAAGATCAGGAATCTTCCCGTCCATGGGTAGATGGATTTATCGTTCGGGAATTATCCAGAATTCCCAGTAACTTCCGTTGCGAAGACACCATTCAGCATTTCTTAGAAAAAAATAATATTCCTGGTATTGCCGGTATTGATACCCGCGCACTTACAAAAATTCTTCGTGAGAAGGGAACCATGAATGGAATGATCACAGTCAATGAGGACTACAACCTGGACGAAATTATCCCCCGTTTGAAAGCATATACAACCGGAAAAGTAGTAGAAAAGGTAACCTGCAAGGAAAAGTATGTACTTGAGGGAGACGGACCGAAGGTTGCTCTGATGGATTTTGGTGCAAAACACAACATCGCCAGATCACTCAATGAGAGAGGCTGTCAGGTGACGGTATATCCTGCCTTGACAACGGCAGAGGAGATTCTTGCAGACAAGCCGGATGGTATTATGTTATCGAATGGCCCCGGAGATCCGAAAGAATGCACAAGCATCATTGCAGAAATTAAAAATCTGTACGATTCCGATACACCGATTTTTGCGATTTGTCTGGGACATCAGCTGATGGCACTGGCAACAGGAGCAGATACACATAAAATGAAGTACGGACATCGCGGAGGCAATCATCCGGTGAAAGATTTGCAGACAGGTCGTGTCTATATTTCTTCCCAGAACCACGGATATGTGGTAGATACGGACAAGCTGGATGCCAATGTCGCTGTACCTGCATTTATGAATGTCAATGACAAGACAAACGAGGGATTATCTTACGTGGGAAAAAATATCTTTACCGTGCAGTTCCATCCGGAAGCATGCCCGGGACCACAAGATTCCAGTTACCTGTTTGACAGATTTATCGATATGATGGGAGGAAAACAATAATGCCTAGAAATCCTGATATTAAAAAAGTATTAGTCATCGGTTCCGGTCCTATTATCATCGGACAGGCGGCAGAGTTTGACTACGCCGGAACACAGGCGTGCCGTTCTCTGAAAGAGGAAGGCGTTGAGGTTGTTCTGCTCAACTCCAATCCGGCGACCATTATGACCGATAAAGACATTGCAGACAGAGTTTATATTGAGCCTCTGACCGTAGAGGTCGTAGAACAGCTGATTATCAAAGAACAGCCGGACAGCGTGCTTCCGACACTGGGAGGCCAGGCAGGACTGAACCTTGCCATGGAGCTTGAGGAGGCAGGATTTTTGAAAGAGCACAATGTGCGCCTGATCGGAACAACTTCTCAGACCATCAAAAAAGCGGAAGACCGTCTCGAATTTAAAGAGACGATGGAAAAAATCGGAGAACCGATTGCAGCTTCTCTCGTCGTTGAATCCGTGCAGGCCGGTGTGGACTTTACCAACACCATCGGTTATCCGGTTGTACTTCGTCCGGCTTATACACTCGGCGGAAGCGGCGGCGGAATCGCGCACAACGAACATGAATTGAGAGAGATTCTGGAAAACGGACTTCGTCTTTCCCGCGTGGGCCAGGTTCTGGTAGAGCGCTGCATCGCCGGATGGAAGGAAATTGAGTACGAGGTTATGCGTGACAGCGCAGGCAATTGCATTACCGTATGTAATATGGAAAATATTGATCCGGTTGGTGTGCATACAGGAGACAGTATCGTAGTAGCTCCTTCTCAGACACTTGGAGACAAAGAGTACCAGATGCTGCGTACTTCTGCGCTGAACATCATCAGCGAGCTGAACATTACAGGTGGATGTAACGTACAGTATGCATTGAATCCGGAAAGCTTTGAGTATTGCGTGATTGAGGTAAACCCACGTGTAAGCCGTTCTTCTGCACTGGCTTCCAAGGCAACCGGATACCCGATTGCAAAGGTTGCTGCGAAGATTGCGCTGGGCTATACGCTGGATGAAATTCCAAATGCGATTACAGGAAAAACGTATGCAAGCTTTGAGCCAATGCTGGATTACTGCGTAGTTAAGATTCCAAGACTCCCGTTTGATAAATTTATCAGCGCCAAGAGAACACTGACAACACAGATGAAGGCGACCGGAGAGGTTATGAGCATCTGCAACAACTTTGAGGGCGCTCTGATGAAAGCAATCCGTTCTCTGGAACAGCATGTGGACAGCCTGATGTCCTATGATTTCTCTCATCTTACAGACGAAGAGCTGATCGAGCAGCTTCACGTGGTGGATGACAGACGAATCTGGGTAATTGCAGAGGCGATTCGCAGAGGCGTTTCCTATGAACAGATTCACGAGATTACAAAAATCGATATATGGTTTATTGACAAGATTGCAATTCTGGTGGAGATGGAAGCTGCACTGAAAACACAGCCGCTGACAGAAGATCTGCTTCGCGAGGCAAAGAGACTTGAATTCCCGGATTATCTTGTTGCAAAACTGGCAGGAAGTACCGAAGAACAGGTAAAAGCAATGCGAAAAGAATATGGCATTGTTGCTGCTTACAAGATGGTTGATACGTGTGCGGCAGAGTTTGAGGCTTCCACACCATACTACTATTCTGTATATGGCGGCGAAAATGAAGCAGTTGCCACACCGGACAGAAAGAAAATCCTTGTTCTTGGTTCCGGCCCGATCCGTATCGGACAGGGTATCGAGTTTGACTTCTGTTCCGTACATTGTACCTGGGCGTTTGCAAAAGAAGGATATGAGACAATCATTATCAACAACAACCCGGAGACCGTAAGTACGGACTTTGATATCGCCGACAAGCTGTATTTTGAGCCTCTGACACCGGAGGATGTGGAAAACGTTGTAAATATTGAGAAACCGGATGGTGCAGTCGTACAGTTCGGTGGTCAGACTGCAATCAAACTGACAGAAGCTCTGATTAAGATGGGCGTGAAGATTCTCGGAACTTCCGCAGAAAATGTAGATGCGGCAGAAGACAGAGAGCTGTTTGACGGTATTCTGGAGGAATGCCAGATTCCGCGTCCAAAGGGACACACTGTATTTACCGCAGAAGAGGCGAAGAAAGCAGCAAACGAACTTGGCTATCCGGTTCTCGTTCGTCCTTCCTATGTATTGGGCGGACAGGGTATGCAGATTGCCATCAACGATGAGGATGTGGAGCAGTATATCGGAATCATCAACCAGATTGCACAGGAACATCCGATTCTGGTCGACAAGTATCTCCAGGGTAAGGAGATTGAGGTAGATGCCGTATGTGATGGAGAGGACATTCTGATTCCTGGTATCATGGAGCATATCGAGCGTGCCGGAATCCACTCCGGAGACAGTATTTCTGTATATCCGGCGCAGACCATCAGTGCAAACGCAAAAGCAACCATCGAAGAGTACACGAAACGTCTGGCAAAATCTCTGCATGTGATCGGTATGATCAATATCCAGTTTATTGTGTGCGGAGAAGAAGTTTATGTCATTGAGGTAAATCCTCGTTCGAGCCGTACGGTGCCATATATCAGTAAAGTAACAGGAATTCCGATTGTTCCGCTGGCAACAAAAGTGATTCTTGGGCATAAGATTAAAGAGCTGGGTTATACACCGGGACTGCAGCCTGAGGCAAAACATTTTGCAATCAAGATGCCGGTATTCTCCTTTGAGAAAATTCGCGGTGCCGACATCAGCCTCGGACCGGAGATGAAATCGACCGGTGAGTGTCTTGGTATTGCAGAGACTTTCAATGAAGCTCTGTACAAAGCATTCCTGGGAGCGGGAATTAAGCTGCCGCAGCACAAAAATATGATCATCACTGTAAAAGAAGAAGATCACGAAGAGGTTGTGGATATCGCAAGACGTTTTGAGAAGATTGGATACCGCATTTATGCGACGAGAGGTACGGCAAAAACACTCAAAGAGCATGGTGTGAAATGTATCAGAACGAACAAACTGGAGCAGCCGTCACCGAACCTGATGGATTTGATTCTCGGACATAGAATTGACCTTGTCATTGATACACCGGCACAGGGTGTTGAGCATGCACAGGATGGTTTCCTGATTCGTCGTAATGCGATTGAGACAGGTGTAAACGTACTCACATCTTTGGATACTGCGACGGCACTGATCACCAGTCTGGAAAATACAGATTTGAACAATTTAACCTTGATTGATATTGCAACAATTGAGTAGTAAAGCGAGGAAAGCGATATGAGTGAAAAAACAGTAGTAGTAGCTCTTGGTCACAGAGCGTTGGGAACAACTCTTCCGGAACAGAAAATTGCTACAAAGGCAGCCGCAAAAGCGATTGCTGATCTGGTAGCTCAGGGGGCAAAAGTTGTGATTTCCCACAGCAATGCACCTCAGGTCGGAATGATTCACACGGCAATGAATGAATTTGGTAAATGTCATCCGGATTATACATTTGCTCCGATGTCTGTCTGCTCCGCTATGAGTCAGGGATACATCGGATACGATTTGCAGAACGCAATTCGTGCAGAGCTCCTTGCGCGTGGTATTTACAAGACAGTCAGTACCGTGCTGACACAGGTAGTCGTGGATCCTTATGATGAAGCATTTGGTGAGCCGGAAAAGATTATCGGCCGTGTGCTCACAGCAGAAGAGGCCGAAGAAGAGGAAGAAAAAGGAAACTTTGTTGTAAAAGTAGGAGAGGACAGCTACAAGAGAATTGTAGCTGCTCCGAAGCCGCAGGCGATTGTGGAGCTGGATGCGATCAAAGCACTTCTGGCAGCAGATCAGGTTGTCATTGCCGGAGGCGGCGGTGGCATTCCTGTTCTGGAGCAGGGCGTGGAACTGCGCGGCGCCAGTGCAGTGATTGAGAAAGATTTGCTGAGCGGAAAACTGGCAGAACTGATCAATGCAGATACTCTTCTGATTCTTACCAGCGTAGAAAAGGTAAGCCTGAATCTCGGATCTGACAAAGAAGAATTTCTTGGACAGATTACCGTAGAAGAGGCGAAACAATACATGGAAGAGGGACAGTTTGCTCCTGGTTCCATGCTGCCGAAATTTGAGGCAGGTGTATCCTTTGTAGAAAATGGCGAGGGACGCAAGGCCGTTATCACAGATATTCCAAACTGCAAGAAGGGATATCTGGGCAAAACCGGAACCATTATTGCATAAGGAGATGGATGTATGAGTTTTATTGAATGGATCAAGGTAGTCATTCTCGGTATTGTGGAAGGCATTACCGAGTGGCTGCCGATCAGCAGTACCGGCCACATGATTTTGGTCGATGAGTTTATGCATCTGAATGTAAGCGAAGAATTCATGAATATGTTTCTTGTAGTCATTCAGTTGGGTGCGATTCTTGCTGTGGTGGTGCTGTATTTTACCAAATTGTGGCCGTTTCATTATCAGCCGCGCAGACAGTCGCTTGTGGAGCGCTATGTGGACATGGACAAAATAATCTTGTGGTTTAAGATTTTAGTTGCCTGTGTTCCGGCGATTGTCGTGGGACTGCCGCTGGATGATTTCTTTGAAGAGAAATTTTATAACTACGTGGTCGTTGCGCTGATGCTGGTTTTGTATGGTGTATTGTTTATTGCAATCGAAAACTATAATAAAAGAAGACAGCCACAAATCAACAACCTGGAGGAGATTTCCTTTAAAACCGCATTTCTGATCGGACTGTTTCAGGTACTTTCCCTGATTCCCGGAACTTCTCGTTCCGGTTCCACGATCATCGGCGGAATTCTGGTGGGAACATCCAGAACGGTAGCGGCGGAATTTACATTCTTTCTGGCAATTCCTGTGATGTTTGGCGCGAGCCTTTTGAAGCTGGTGAAATTCGGATTTCACTTTACAGGAACAGAAGTGGCCATTCTTCTGGTAGGAATGGCAGTAGCCTTTGTGGTGTCCATACTGGCGATCAAATTCCTGATGGGATATATCAAGAAGCATGACTTTAAAGCTTTTGGATGGTATCGGATTGTGCTCGGTATCCTTGTATTAGGATTTTTCTTTATCAAAAATATGATTGCATAAAAACCAGGAATTGCCTGAGGTGTTCACCCCGGGCAATTCCTGGTTTTGTCGTATGTGCACCACTTTCCTGGTCAACGGAGCACTTTCCACCGGCAGAGGTTGGGGGATTACTTCCGGAGTTTTTTCATGCCCGCCTTTCATCCGAGAGGGATATCCCAGCACAGGCATGTCGATTTTCTTGCTTTTTCTGCGCCGCTTATGAATTGCTCTTGACGCAAACTCGCACGCGGTGCTCAAACAGTGCGTCGCGAGCAATTGCTATGCTCGAAAAATCTACGAAAATTTCTCCAAATGTCTGCGCTGGGATATTCCTCTCGAACGAGTGCGGTCATGTAGAAAACTCCTATGTTTTTATAAATGATACTGACGGACGAATATGGGGACGGAGTTGTGTCCAACTATCGCCCAACAAAAGACAATGCCAACAAAGTAGAACGGCCCATTTGCACAGATTGACAACTTTCCATAATCAAAGTGCGATATCTCCGCTTCCGAGGGCAGACCTTTGGCAGATTTTCGCCGGATTGGCGAGCATAGCGATTGCTTTGCAAACACTGTTTGAGCACTTTGTGCGAGTTTGTTTGTAAAGCAATCTATCGGCGCGCAGCCAGACAAGAAAATCAACAGGTTGCCAGCGGAAGCGGAGATATCGCACTTGATATGGAAAACCTTCCCTGTGCAAATGGCCGTTCGGAAACCCTCAAGCCCAACCTTGCCGTTGGGATTCTGTCCCGTTGACCAGGAAAGTGGTGCACATACAACCCGACAAACAGGAATTTGGGAAAAAGTAAAATAGAAACCAGAATAGGAGAAATATTATGTTAGGAACAATTGTAAATACAGGAACGATTCTTGCCGGAAGTGTGCTGGGAAGTGTGGTTAAGAAAGGAATTAAGGAAGAGTACCAGGATGCGCTTTACAATGCTATGGGACTGGCAGCAGCGGTACTCGGTATCAACAGTGTGGTTGGAAATCTGCCCGACAGCAATTATCCGGTACTTTTTATTTTGAGTCTTGCACTGGGATCGCTGGTCGGAACGATTGCAAATCTGAATGGAAAATTTAATGGCTTTGTGGGAAAATTCTCGAAATCAAATCTTGGACAGGGATTGTCCACGGGAATTTTGCTGTACTGTATCGGAAGCCTGTCAATTCTCGGACCGATTCAGAGTGCGCTGAATCATGACAATACATTTTTGTTTACAAATGCAACGTTGGATTTTGTGACATCGATGGTGCTGGCATCTACATATGGAATCGGGATGGCTGCGGCAGCGATTGTTCTGTTTTGCTGGCAGGGCAGTATTTATCTGTGCGCAGGAGCGCTGTCCGCATTTATCTCTCCGGAGCTTATGTGCGAGGTTTCTATTGTAGGTGGTGTTCTGATTTTTAGTTCCGGCCTGTCTATACTTGGAATCAAAGATTGTAAGACTTTGAATATGCTGCCGTCGCTTCTTGTGCCGGTAATCTGGTTTGCAGTTAAGAGTTTTCTGCCCATTTAGTGTAAAAATTTGGATTTCCTGCATATTTTTTCGAAAAAACCTTGTGCTTTATAGAGAGTATGCTATAATTGAATCAAAATAGAATGATATGCAAAATAGGCTCCATGCGTCAAGTGTTCAGTGGATGGGGAGTTGCCACTGAAACGAAAAGTCTGTCTTACGATATGGAAGCCGCACCCGTTGCAGCAATATAAGAGTACATCTCGTATTGTGTTAGGAATGGAAATAAGTCATACGTTCTGTCACAATGGAGATGTTTTTTGTTAAAAAACAGTCTCCAGATATACCATAAGTTCATTAGTTATGTTTTTATTATGAAAGGAGTCTGTTTTCATGATGGACAAAGAGAAAATTAAAGAAGGCGTACGTTTAATGCTGGAAGGAATCGGCGAGGATATTACCCGTGAGGGACTTCTGGAAACCCCTGACAGAATTGCACGTATGTGCGAAGAGATTTACGGCGGGCTGGGACAGGAGGCTGATGAGCATCTGGCAAAGCAATTTACCGTAGATAACAACGATATGGTCATTGAGAAAGACATTACTTTTTATTCTACCTGCGAACATCACCTGCTTCCGTTTTATGGAAAAGCGCATATCGGTTACATCCCGAACGGAAAAGTGGTTGGACTGAGCAAGCTGGCACGTACCGTAGATGTTTATGCAAGAAGACCGGAGATTCAGGAAAAGATGACCGGACTGATCGCGGATGCGCTGGAGAGATGTCTGAATCCGCAGGGTGTGATTGTTATGCTGGAAGCAGAGCACATGTGCATGACGATGCGTGGAATCAAGAAGCCTGGAACAAAGACGGTGACGATGGTAGTAAGAGGATGTCTGGAAAATGATTTTGAGAAACAGAAAATGTTTCTCTCCATGGTGAAGGATTGATATGGAGCGCGTAAATCGAATCTGGAATCATACATATTACCAGCAGTGTCTGGAGAAAATTACTGTTCTGGAGTCTGACCGTCAGTTTTGCCGCCATACGCCGGAACATTTTATGGATGTGGCGCGGCTGACCTGGATTTTTGCAATGGAAGAAGGATTGGATATAGAGAGGGGGCTGGTTTATGCAGCCGCCCTTCTTCATGATATCGGAAGATTTCGTCAATATGAGGATGGAACGCCGCACGATGTGGCAAGTGTGGAAATTGCCGAAAAACTTTTGCCGGAATGCGGATATACACAGCAGGAGACGGCTGTGATCGTGGATATGATTGCATCCCACAGAAAGAAAGACAGTCAGGATGGAATCAACCGTTTGTTCTACAAGGCAGACAAGATGTCAAGAAGCTGTTTTCTGTGTCCGGCTGAGAAGGAATGCAACTGGTCGGCTGAGAAGAAAAATATGGTGATTCGTTATTAAATGATTACAGTGTCAAAAGGTATTCTCCACGTCATGCTTGCATGTAAGTGGAGGTATACCTTATTGACGCGCCCCACATGAGCAAGAAGTGGGGCGGGGGCCCCATGGATTGCGAATGCGGGGCAGGATTGTGGAAGTGCG
>JALFVM010000120.1 GCA_022787145.1 Lachnospiraceae bacterium
ATCTGATATTGGCATAATAGCAGGCGTACCATCGTCTGATTCGACTTCATAGCAGATATGGTCTCCTTCTCCAATCGCAATCAGATTGCTACATGTTTCACAGCAAGCATTTTTCTTTTTTCTTCTTTTCATTGTCATTACTCCTTTTTCACATACAGCTCATGTGTCCCGTCAATTACTTTCTCTTCGTCTTCGCTCTCAAAATACCATCCATACGGTTTTAATGCTTCATAGCCTTTCTGCATAGCTTCCCCTATGCTCTCGTTAAAATCAAGATTGTAACCATAAGTCTCAATATTGGACATGGAGTTATGCAAGACAATCATCATCTGATGGAGTGTACAAAGACTTCCAACTTTTTTCTTTGCAGCGTCTTTTTCTTCCTCTGAAGATTCGTAATATCCCTTTTCCAAAAAGAAATTAATCATCGTACTCTCATAAGTCGATGAACCAAGTGCCACCATTGTCTGCCAGATCATGTCCTTTACTGGATCCTCATCCTTTACAGGAGCAATCTTTCCGGAAATGATATTCTGGATAAATTCCTTTCTTCTGGCAGTGCTTTCTTTGAGTATGGCTTTGATTTCTTTCTTGCTTTTATTCATCTCCTTCTGCTTAATCTCATACTCGGAAAGTTCTTTCTTTTCTTTCTTTGCTTTCTTGATTACATGTAATGTTCTGTTGTATCTCACGATGTAATACATCTGTTCTGTCTCTTTTTTGATTCCCAGTCTTTTCGGAATGGCGTCATCAAGTTCGAATCTTTTTACTGTATCCCATTTTCCGGAATACATCTCATCTTCTGCTTTCTTAGGGGCTTTTAAAACGCCTTCCTTTTCCAGCATATCAATGATTGCTTCTGCATTTTACATGCGCCTTGCTTCTGCAACAGCATAATGTGCTTTGATTACCAAATCTCTCGAATTGCTTGATTCCTTTAAAATTTTATTTCTTGTCTTAACATCCTTAATTTTTTCAAGTTCATACAGGTCTTTCAAAGTCAGCTGGAATCCATCGTCAGAATCTTTCTTTTTCAACTCTGCCTGATCAAGCTTTGCGATGTTGAGTCGGTGACGAATGGTAGTCTTGCTAAATCCGATCTTTTCAGCAATTGTTTCTTCCGTCTCGCCAAGATCAAGCATCATCTGGAAGCCCTGAGCCTGCTCATAGATGGTCAGATCGTTACGCTGCATATTTTCCTCAAGCATGGTAGATACCTGCTCCTTAACGCTCATTCCATACACGATCCGGCACGGTACCTCAGATACTCCAGCAAGCTTCGCAGCGGCATGGCGGCGGTGCCCAATCAGAAGCGTGTAGCCATCTTCTGACCAACCTCTTTCAATGTTCTGTCTTAACTCCCAGTATTTTTCGTCTCTATCTTTCATTGCCATCAGCTTATCTTCCATATCATTTTTCTCTCTAACGGAAGTAATGTGATGTCCAGGAATTACGGTCAGATTCTGCATGATTCCGTTCTTTTTGATGGACTCTGCAAGCTCCGTTACATCCCCGATTTCTTTTCTTGGATTATCCGGATGCGGATAAATCTGTTCAATATCGATATTGATAATGTTGTCTCTCTTTTCCTCCATAGCTTCCTCTCTTTCTTGATATCCTATCAAGCTCATAAACTGTTTCCTGCAAGATCAAATTTACCTCTGGAAGATTGTACTTATGGCTTATCGCATGTGCTCTGTCAATCAGCCGTTCCCAGGTTTCTTCATCCTCCTGAGTGATTCCATTGAATTCTTCGTACATCTCCCAGACATCCGGATATTTCTCCCACAGGATTTTTTTCTCTTCATGCATCATGGCAGTTCCTCGATCCGGATGTAAATACCAGGGACCTCCGCCCAGAACTTTTCCACAACCTCAGATGCCACTAAAGCGTCATCCTTCCAGAAGCCGCATGTTGTCATGCAGTCCTTTAACATTTTCTGTAGGTTATCGGTATCCGGTTTTGTGATCCGGTAATCACCGTTTCTGTGCATGCCTCTTGGAAAGCACCACTTAGTGATAAGTCTGACTCCACTTTGATACGGCTGATCTGGTATGTGTCTTCCAAGGTATGCTATCAGCTTCTGCCTTGCAGCTTTTAATTCCGGCGGATTATAAAACACTGGTTTTCCATTTACCACAGTCACTTTCTTTTCCTGGTACGTACAGGTAGGCGGTTCCATCATCATAAAAAACTCAGTCACTCTTTCACCTCCAAACCATTTCATCTGGTGTCAAATCTTTCCTGTCATTTTTGCCCAGAGGTGTGTGTGTCAAAATTTGGTGTATGTCAAAATGATATATATATATATCATTTTGACACCAATTTTTTGACACCTCACTGCACCTATCAATTATCGTATTTTTGACATCTGACACCTGTTTTTGACACCTAATGTCAAAGTGTCAATTATCGACTTTTGACATTTGACACTTCTTCTGTCAAACTATCAATTTATGTTTTTTGACGCATTGACACCATTCCATTCTCACGAGTAAATTCCTTTGAATCATCCACATATTTTTTAATTGTATTGATTGACACACCCATGTACTCACTCAGATCAGATAATTTTACGCTTCCATTTCCATCCAGATCACTTGCTTCGAATGCTGTCTTCAAGCTATTTTCCTTCTCTTTTTTTCTCTCTTCCGGCGTCTTTTTCTTCTTCTGCCAGGACGGTTTCTTTTCTTCCAATTGTATGTCTTTTAAGCTTCCTACATCATCAACTACATGCACTGGATAACTGAACCACAGATTTACCGGCTCAAATTTGGGAAATTCACGAAGCGTTCCCTCAATTCTCCATGCCGTCTTTGCGGCAGCCACCTTCTTTGCTTCATCTACATTGCGCTGTAATGCCTTCATCTGCCACTTATCCAACTTATTTTCGCAGTAATTAAGCATTTGGTAGCTGCTTAACAGATCGTCCTGGGAAAGGTCATCCTGCCATGCAAAATGGGCATCCAGATACCTAGTAATAGCCCTACAGACCGCTTTGTTTTCCTCCTGCTTCATCAGCGCATCGGTCGGCTCAAGCTCAATCAGATCCAAAAGTGCATCCGGATCACGGGCAAATACACCAGACCCACTTGCTCTGTCCATAGATTTTTTTCCTCCCTGAGAGCCCTTACTGTGGTGGTGGCAGTAGATTACTGCGCATCCAAGCTCTGTGCATACCTTGTCGAACTGATTACAAAAGTTTGCCATCTGATCTGCACTGTTCTCATCACCGGTGATTACCTTATAGATCGGATCGATGATGATGGCTGTGTAATCTTTTTTCGCAGCCCTGCGTATCAGTTTTGGAGCCAGCTTATCCATCGGCACTGACTTTCCTCTCAGGTTCCAGATATCAATGTTATCCAGGTTATTCGGACGGATACTAAGCGATGTGTATACATCCTTAAACCGGTGCAGGCAGCTTGCTCTATCAAGTTCCAGATTCACGTAGAGCACCCTTCCTTTTGCACATTCCCAGTTAAGCCATTTGACGCCTTCTGCGATTGCAATGCACAACTCTATCTGAAGGAAAGACTTTCCCGCTTTTGACGGACCAGCAATGAGCATCTTATGTCCTTTCCTTAATATCCCATTAATAAGGCATGGAGCCAGCTCTGGAAGATTATCCCAGACACTTTTTAGCCCTTCCGGATCCGGCAAATCATCGTTGATAGTCTCAACCCATTCATACCATTCTTCCCAAGACTTTTTCCCTATATTGGTTGCTACCAAGAACTGTTTTTTTCCATTGCGCATAACTCCCGGCATTCTGGAAAGTCTTGACGGGTTCTTGTTTTGTGTATCTACATCTATCCCATTCTTCTTGCAAATCTTGTACAGGTAATCCACTCGCTTACGGTATTCCTCATAATTTGCAGCTTCAATTCTGACAATGGCGTGCAGGCTCTTCCCTCCTGAATGCACAAGACACGCAACAGGAAGCTCCAATTCCCTGATCAGTGCATTCTGCTTATCAATCGGTGTATTGTCGGATTCTACAAGGGCATATCGGTATTCGGTTACGTTTTCATTCTTGCAACCTTTTCCGTCCAAAGGATTGAAGCGGATCCACGCTCCCGCTTCTGGGTCGTAATCTCCAAGTACGGCGCCTACGTCACCATTACATTTCAACAGTTTCTGGATTAACTGCCGCGCAGTCCTATCCCATGAGCCTTTATCCGGATACTTTCTGTTATCGTCCGGCCTACTCCAGCTCCGGGTCACATAGCCAACTTTTTCGTCGGTGCCAAAAAGTGTTTCTAAATAAGTGATCAGTTCTTTTACCGGATCCCAATCATCCGGTTCCCGTACTTCCTTTTCTTCTACCCAGGAGCTGTCCAGAACAACACGGTTACTGTCATTCCGGATCGTATCATCCCAGTCCAGTTCGTGTCCTCGCTGCGGCTCCCATCCATGATCTATTGCCATCTGCACGATCGTCCCGGCAGTGACCGGAGAGGCGTTTCCACGGAACGTGCGCCACTTTTTCTCGCACTCCCCCTTGTGGTAACGCCCAATGTCACGGCTGCTCCAGTCATCCCATACAGCGACAGAGTAACCTTCATGATTCAGAGCCATGCCGACATTCACCCACTGCTGGTAATCCAGATTAGCAGGGTTTATGTATTCCAGTATTTCAAGTAAATCTGTACGCTGCTCCATCTTTTTTATGCTCCTTTATATTCTTTCGGGTTTATATCAGACGGTATTCTCCATCCATTTGCCGCGATCCTGTCGATCAGCTTCTTTGCCGTTTCAAACTGCCAGGTGCCCACATGCTCAAACCCTCTTCCCTCAAGGAAGCGGATCTGTTTTGGTGTTGTAAGTCCTTCGATGCGGCGTTTGTTCAGCCTGTCTAAAAGTTTTGTTGCCTTTCCTGCATTATCAATCTCATCCGGAAGTATCCCGAGTTTTTCAAGTGAGGCCTTCTGTTTATCAGAAGGAGGCGCGCATTCCCAGCCAAATGCAGGTACGTATCCGGATAGATCTTCCGCCTGAATACTCATCTCAAACTGCAGTGGATCCACAAGCTTCTTCTTTCTTCGCTTCATTTCTGCCAGCTGCTTTGCAAGGGCTTCTTCATGCTGCGCGACTACATCCTCGGAAGCCTTTGCTTCTGCTTCTTCAATATCAACCGGGTATCCTGCCTTCTCAATGTTTTCCGTCATTTTTTTTGCCACTTCTTCATCCTGGCAGATAAGGCTTGCCGGGTGGCAGAGTTCATGGCGCTCTGTATGCCATAAAAAATCAAGAAGCAAGAGATGGTCCTTTCCGGGAAATAAACGTGTCCCACGGCCAACCATCTGACAGTACAGGCTTCGTACTTTTGTAGGCCGAAGCACGACCACGCAGTCCACTGACGGACAGTCCCATCCTTCCGTAAGCAGCATACTGTTGCAGAGCACGTTATATTTTCCGCTCTCAAAATCAGAAAGGATCTCCGCCCTGTCCTGGCTTTCCCCGTTTACTTCCGCTGCCATAAATCCATTCTCGTTTAAGATATCACAAAACTTCTGACTCGTTTTCACAAGTGGCAGGAATACCACTGTTTTTTTATCCATGCAGTATTTTCTCATTTCTTCTGCGATGCTTTGCAGATATGGATCCAGTGCTGTGCCGATATCTCCGGCTTTAAAGTCTCCTGCCTGGACACCAACACTGCTCATATCGATCTTAAGAGGAAGTGTAAGTGCCTTGATCGGAGAAAGATAGCCTTCTTTAATCGCTTTTGGAAGAGTGTATTCATAGGCAAGGGATTCAAAATACTCTCCCATGTTGCGCATATCTCCACGATCCGGTGTTGCCGTAACACCAAGCACCTCGGATCCATTAAAATGCTGCAGCACTCTTTGGTAGCTGTCAGAGATGCAATGGTGCGCCTCATCAATAATGATGGTTCCAAAATAATCGGAAGGAAACGTCTTCAACCGCTTTTCCCTCATCAGTGTCTGCACGGAACCGACAACGATCCGAAACCAGCTGCCTTTACAGGATTCTTCTGCTTTTTCTACTGCACATCTAAGTCCTGTCGCTTTCTGAATCTTGTCGGAAGCCTGATCAAGAAGTTCTCCACGGTGTGCAAGTATTAACACCCTTTTTCCTCTTCTTACACATTCTTCGGTTATCTTTGCAAATACGATCGTCTTTCCGCACCCGGTAGGGAGTACAAGCAGGGTCTTTTTCCTGCCCTGTTCCCATTCACCGAATACTGCCTGCATCGCTTCTTCTTGGTACGGTCTTAATTTCATTTAAAATGCCCCCGGTGTGAATTTCTTTTCTTTCTTTGGATACAGCTTCCCGATATGGTTATACTTCTTTGATGGATCTTTTTTATCCGGATCCAGTGTGACCTGACATCTTCCAGTAAGTCCAGGGAGCGCATTCCAGTTCATGCGAAGTTCCTCTCCTTCCTTCTTAAGCCCGACACTTCGAAATAACTGCGACAGCTTCCACTCAAGTGAAGAATGCAGGATGAAATTTTCACGAATCTGCGTTTCCTGTCCATCTGGCGATTTAATGTTAAAAAACACAATCGCCATGTTGCATGCTGGAAGTTTTCCCTCTCCTTTGGAACGGCCTCTCTCATAGTGATCAATCGAAAAATCATAATCCCCTTCTGGGAGTTCTACAAAACTACTTTCTTTCTGGATGGTATCCTCCCATCCAAGTTCTCTTCCTACTTCTGACATATCTAATTTCCTCCTAAAAAATTAATGATTAAATGGCACTTCCTGCTTTTCGCGCATCTCTTTGACAAAGCCAAAGACCTGACCCCATGCTCCAATCAGGCATCCATTGATGAAATCCGGATCATAATCTTTGATCGGGACACCATCTGGATAATAGCCTCGGTTTACGACAACTGCCTGCAGCTCATCTTCCAGCACATTATTTGAGATCATCAAGTCACGCAGAGCCTTTGGTATTCTCTCATCGATGTAAAGTGCACTTCTCTTATCATTTTCTGGAATGTTTTCCTGCTGATCAGATTCCTTTGGTGTAAAATCAAAAGACTGCTGCACTGCTTCTCCCTGCGTCTGCATATTCTTCTGAGGTTCCGGTGCGCTTACCGGTTTCTGTTCTGTTTTCTGCTGCTTCGACATAGTTGTATTTTCAATGATATGAGCGATCTGTGCGTATTCAAATGGAAGTTCCTCCGCAAGTCCATAGCGGTTCTTCGCGTCCCAGCATGGATGGTGTGTAGTATACATCACACGGCTTCCGCCCTGTGCTTTATGCTTCTTCCCCTTATCATCAACTGAAACCGAATATGTTTTGTAATTGGCAAACAAGAGCATATCTGCCCATTCCTTGACAATGGGGGATGTTTGAGACGCAGTCTTTTTTCCAAGCTTTAATTCATAACGGTCATACGCTCCCATCTCATCCGGCTGCTCAAACTTCCGGATCTGAGCATGTGCAGTAAGGACCACATTGACTCCTGTTTTTACTACTTCAGAAAGCTTGTTCAAGAATCTTCCAAACTCTTCCTTTACATAGACATAGCCATTTCCATAGCCAAAGTCCTCAATTCCTTTCTTCTGATGAATGGAGCAGATATGCTCAATACACATGGCTTCTGCCCAGTCTATCGTATCAATAACAAGTGTTCTGCATACTTCCGGATGATTGGTAACGTACTGCACCTGTTCCAAGAGCATTGTCCAGGAAGAAGCTTCCGGAAATCTTGAAACATCCATATCTTTTGTACTGCCTTCGGTATCAATGAACACAGGATCCGGGAAATTACTTGCAAATGTCGATTTGCCAATCCCTTCCGGTCCATAAACAACGACCTTCTTTGCACCAGGCAGTTTTCCTCTGATTATCTCCATTAAAATTCACCTGCTTTCCATGTTTTTACTTCCTGTTTTGGCATCTCTTGTCCCACAACATACCCGTCCTCAATGATGATGCTGCATTCATCTCCGGTACTAACTCTAGTGGCGATCGCCTGCAGTCCCTCTGCTTCCAACCATGCACCAAACTCCTGCAATGTCTCCAGATCCATCTGTTCAAGCTTATCAAGGAGCACAAATCCGCACTCCGGATTCAGCTTTCTTACGATTGCAGTAGATACCTTCAATCTCTCAGAACCTGACATGTTATCCCATTTCTGGCCTTTATAAGTGAGTTCACCATTTGCGACAGACAATTCCGGGAGAGGGAGGTTTGCATTCTCAAGAAGTTTCAACCTCTCTTCCCGTACATCAGAGATTTCTTTTGTAAGTCTGCTATACTGATTCTTGTACTGCAGTGCATCATCTTCCGCTTTTTCCTTATCAAGGTTCGCACGTACCTTGCGGTTTGTTTCCTCAATATTTGCGATGCTTTCTTCCAGCTCCTTCGTGGACTGATCCTGCAGATCTTTCGCGGAAGTCCTTGCGATCTCAATATCAGATTTTAAGGAAGCCTGCTTTTTCAGGAGCTCTTCCATCTGCTCATTGACTTTCTGATACTCCTGTTCAAGCTTGTGAAGGTTTTCACGTTTTCTCTGGTTCTCTCCATTTCTTGCAAGGATATATTGCTGCTGTTTAATAAGCTCCACAGCTGATAACAGTTCTTTTGGTGCATCCGGATAATAAGGCTGTTCTTTCGCGAACTTTTCTTTCTGATCAGAAACTCTTCCGACAAGAAGGCGCTCATTATAAAGTTCCTTTTCTTTCTCTTCAAAAGCTGCAAGCTGCTTGCCGACTCCAATGATGTTCAAAAGTGTATCTGCTTTTTCCTTTCCGGATGCATCCATGAACTTCGGAAGGTCAAGCGCAAACTGGTTCACAAATTCATTCAGAAGCTGCTTCCCAACTTTCTGACCAGATGGGTCTGTTACCTTCAAAACACTGTTTTTACCTTTTCTTTCAACGACCAGACCGTTGCTCAGCACGATATGTAAATTCGGCGGGATGATAGAATCTCTATTCTTTGCATCTGATGGGCGGTATCTGTCACCGCCAAGCGCCCATGCAATGGAGTCCAAAACGGAAGTCTTCCCCTGATTATTCTTTCCGCCGATCACAGTCAGACCGTTTGCTGTAGGCTCAATCTTGACTGCTTTGATTCTTTTTACATTTTCGATTTCAAGCTTATTAATCTTGATTGACATCTTGATTTTTCCTCCTGTATGATTTACAATTAATTTAGATATTTTTCTTACGTCCCGATCTTTGCTTGCCTGCGCGATCGGGACTTTTATTTACGGGTTTCACAGACTGCATCATTTCTTCGAAACCGCCTCGATCATCTGCATGATTTTTTCATGAGTCTCTACAGTTTTCTCATGAGACTTATCAAGCTCTTCGTTTTCTCTCGCGAACATCTCTTCGAGTTCCTTTGTTGATTCCGCTTCCTTTTTGTTCATCTTCTCTTCCCCTTTCTTTTACTTTTATAGCCACGGTATTTTCTATCCCAGCACTCCTTGCAGTTTTCGACTACAAGGCAAGGTGAACGGTACTCATATCCATTCTTATCCGGACAGTTCATGCTGCCCTGGAACTTGAATCGCGGAAGCTCCGGATGGTCCTTCAGGTACTTTTCTTTTAATGTCAACTTACATCCTCCTTTTTTATATCTCTAAACATTAATACCGCTATGCGCATCA
>JALFVM010000124.1 GCA_022787145.1 Lachnospiraceae bacterium
GGACAGCCGGTGCGTTTATTTATGGTTGTCATACGCCACAATGTGTCGTATTACGCTTGTAAAAAAATAAATTATTTTGTTGCTTTTTCTATTCTTATGTTGTATACTCGTCTTAAAGCAAGTGTCTACAATCTTTTTTCAAATAATCTGAAAATAAACGGTGGCAGAACCGATTCACTTTGCTTCTCAAGAAACTATTTTTTAAATCCAAAGAGCAAAGGGATTCTGGTTCATTCCGTCCCTTTGTGAAGATTACTTTACGACAGAGGGAGGGGACTATTATAGGAAAGAAAGATATGGGGACAAAAAATTTAATGAATTATCCGGAGGTATTTGCTGACATAGGGAACGTGAACCTGTTCTCGGGTAAAGTGGTACTCCATCCGGAGGAACTGGAGCTGCTGCCCACAGATCTGATTGGAAAGCCCGACGAGAAAAGGTTGATTGAAAACCGCCTTGACAGCCGGATGCGATACAGAAAAGGTGGTACGGAGATTGCTATCTTGTGTGCCGAAAACCAGTCGGACATCTGTAATGCTATGCCGGTGCGGGACATGGGGTACCAGTATGTGAATTATAGTAAACGCTTCAACTGTTTTTTGCAAGCCTTTTTTGTATAAAATTGCAAAATGTTTTTGTAGGTTGTTGCACCTACATTTTGTAGGTGATTGCAAGGTCTCGACTGACGGTTATTCTGCCAGCCGCAAGACATTGCAGACATTATTTAATTGTTACAGCACAAGATATGGAAATGGAAGCTCCGAATTCTCATCTTCGTGTGCATGTTCTCTGAAATAGCGAAAATCTTCGTCCAGTTTTTTGTAATGGACAAAATCATGAAGGAATCTGAATTCTTCTTCGGTGCGCTTATGTTTTTCCATAAGGTCAACGAGATAATCATCCATCTCCTCATAGCGTTCCTGAAGTTTTTGATATTTTTTCTTTTGCTTGATAAGTTTTTTATTTTTAGCCATTGTTAGCCTCCTGACTGCTTATTCTTGAAAGGGTTTCATTAATGCTTGACTCACGTAACCGGTTATTAATTCCGGGAAACAGAATCAATTCCACATGGTGTGTGAGCCGACCAATCAGTGCTGTTGTCATCCTCTGGTCATAAAGGACATTCACCCACTGCGAGAATTCAAGATTCGTGTTAAGAATCACGGATTTCTGCTCGTGTATCTCAGAAAGATAATCAAACAGAAGTTGTGAACCGGTTCGGTCATACGGAACGTATCCGAATTCATCCAGTATCAGTATCTGGGCACTATTAAGCTTCTTTTTCAGTGCGGTAAGCTTTCCACTGCTCTGGCTTTCGGAAAAGAGATTGATCAGTCCGGCAGTGCGATAGAATCTTACCGGAATTTCCTGATTACAGGCAGACATGCCAATCAGGATGGAGAGCATGGTCTTACCGGTTCCGGTCCCGCCATACATGATGACATTTTTGCCTGCGTGATAGAAATCAAGGTCTAACAGACTCTGAAAACTGACATCTTCCGGGAAATCTATCTCATCTGTCCGGAATTCTTCCACGCGGTATCTGCGTGGAAATCCAGCGGTATTGAGAAATTTGCTCTTTCTCTTCGCTGTACGGTATTCAATTTCGTTTGTCAGAAGGTTTAAAAGGTATTCCTGCGGTGTGTCTCCTTTCTGCTCGAAAGCCTGCCCTGCAAAGTTTGTAGACAGCTTGAGCTGTTTGCAGCATTCTGCAATGGATTTTTCTATATCAGCCATTTGATGCACCACCCTTCTTAAGGGCAACATCCAGCATCTTCAGATCGTTCCTAAAGGGAATGACCTTCTGCTGTGGCAGTAAAGCTTTATTTTCAAGCGGAGGCAGAAGCGGTACATCTGCATAAGTTCGTCTGTAAAGGCTCTGCAGACTGTCCGGGTCTGTTGCATTCAGCCGGACTGCTTCATCCACTGTTTTAACGGCGCTGGCAAATCCTGTTCTTTCCGTAAGTTCAGCAAGAACCTTTAAGACCCGCCCCCGTTCCCTGCTTTCGCAGTTATCCATGTAAAGCTGCATGGTCTGGGGCATCATGTCATAAATGCCACTGTTTCGCAGAGAGCGTGGTTTCCTTGCGATATATGTAAGATATGGAAGCCAGTCCATTCTTTCATGCTCATCACCATAAAGGCGCTTGTGACGGACAATTTCGTGCATGTCGGTATCCATGACAATCACAGCAGATGATGTAATCTTAAGATTGACGATTGACTCACAAAAAGCCGGTGAAGCAGAATAACGGTGCTTTCCTGCATCAAGGGTAAACTTGCCATATTTATCTGTTGTCGCGGTCGTGTAAAGAGCCGTGTCGAATGGTACGCAAGGGAGTGGCCGCAAACGTGCCTTATCCTCTTCAAACAGTTCGCTGATGAAACGATTATCATCGTCATCATAATGCTCACGTTGCATGTCGCTTTCGCAGCGTTCAAGAAGATGACGATTTTCTTCTGCAAGATCATTGAAGCGGGGAACCGGTACAAGTTCGTTACGACGCAGGTAGCCGACCTTGTTTTCTACGTTTCCCTTTTCCCATCCGGATTCGGGATTCATGAATACCGGCTTGATTCGGTAATGCTCACAGAAACGCTGAAAACGCTCTGTTACATCCCGTCCGCCACCTTTAATAACCTTGGTGACAATGGTTCTGGTATTGTCAAACCAGATTTCAGTGGGAACACCTCCGATGTGCTCAAATATGGCAACCAGACCTTCCAGAAGACACTCCATGTTTTCTCCGTAATTAAGCTGGAGAAAGCCGCCGTTACTGTATGGAAAACTAAGCACAAGATACTTGGCTTCGTGATGAAGCCTGCCGTTTTCGTAAAAATCAGCGGTTCCAAAGTCCGCCTGACCTTCGCCGGGGTGATGCACAAGAGGAATGTAGCCATCGGTTCTCTTTAGCCGTAGTTCCTCTTTCTTCTGTTTGACGTATAAAGCAACAAGCCGATAACTGCAGTCAAAGCCATCTGCCTCATTTTTAAGGCGCTTGAACACTCTTTGGGCTGTATGCCGCTGTTTTCGCGGTGCGAGTTTGTCTGTCTGCAGCCATTCATCAATCAGAGGCTTGAAAGGGTCAAGCTTAGATGCATGAACCTCTGTTGATGCCGGTACTGGTGGTGTAATGTTGAAGTCCTCCATATCCACGTATTTTCGTACTGTACGCCAGTCACAGCCCATAATGATTGCAATTTCGTTCAGATTTTTATCTTGCTCATAATAGAGTTCTCTGATACGATGAATCTGATCCATTGTAGTCATACTCCTTTCCTCCTTGCTTTTATTTGATATCTACAACAAAAACAAGGTTAATGGTTTTTAGATATGTCTGCAATGGATTTTTTAAATTATATCCAACTTGGGAGCCGCCATCCGGTGCTACCCGTTCCTGGGATTCTAAGAATTTGCAATTACCTACAAAATGCAGTTGCAACGACCTACATTTTTGTTTTGCAACTTTCTACATTTATATTTTACAATAAACA
>JALFVM010000132.1 GCA_022787145.1 Lachnospiraceae bacterium
AGCGTTTATGCTATCTGTTGTACTGGTGGGTATAGAATTAAAAAAACAAAAAAATGACATGTAAACAACAGCCCTATGTGAAAACATTCTTTTTCCGCCGTTAAGTAATCAAGAAGCAAAAACTTAAAAACCGTTGCGATATTATTAGAATCGGGGAAATACAGAAACAAAATCAACACCTTTTTTATAAAAAATGCCTTTAATTCAGCGGATTTTATAAAGGTATTGATTTGCATTTGGTTGTGATAATTTAACAGGTTCTGATCTGATGAAATGTGATGACAGGATAAGCGAAAAAAGGTATAATGATTTCATGAAATCAGAAGCAGGAGGAAACATACATGAAAATTGTAATTATTAACGGAAGTGCCAGAAGGGGAAACACGCTGACGGCGATTGACGCATTTATAAAAGGGGCATCAGAAAAGAATGAGATTGAAATCATCCAACCAGACAGACTTCATATAGCACCTTGTAAGGGATGTGGGGTCTGTCAATGTTATAAAGGATGTATTGATCAGGATGATACAAATCCCACGATTGATAAAATTACTGCTGCAGATGTGATTCTTTTTGCTACTCCGGTATATTGGTGGGGAATGTCTGCGCAGTTGAAACTTATCATTGATAAGTGCTACTGCCGCGGTTTGCAGCTGAAAAATAAAAAAGTTGGAACAATCGTTGTGGGAGGATCCCCGGTGGACAGTATCCAGTATGAGTTAATTGACAAACAGTTCGACTGCATGGCGAAATATCTTTCATGGGATATGATTTTCCAAAAATCATATTATGCAACAGCCAGTGATGAACTTGCAAAAAACAAGGATTCTATAAAAGAACTTGAAAATATTGGAAAAAACTTATAAAGCATATTTAAAGTTCCAGGTTTCAGGAAAGAAAAAAAATAAAAATAATGATGAAAGCATTTGTCAGGATGGCAGATGCTTTTTTTGTGCCTTTATTATGGGATTTAGGGGGTGAGCCGTATGGCAGGGAACAGAATCAAGGGGATCACTGTCGAGATTGGCGGCGATACCACGAAATTGCAGACTGCCCTGAAAGGGGTTAATACTGAGATCAGGAATACGCAGAGCCAGCTGAAGGATGTGGAGAAGCTTCTGAAGCTGGATCCGGGGAAGACCTTGCAACGACTTCTGATATTGTGACGGATGCGCTGACGGCTTTTGGGCTGACTGCAGGGGATTCGGGACATTTTGCAGATGTGCTGGCGGCCGCTTCCAGCAATGCCAATACCAATGTGTCCATGATGGGTGAGACGTTTAAGTACTGTGCGCCGGTTGCAGGGGCTTTGGGATTTTCGGTTGAAGATACTGCGGAAGCCATCGGTCTGATGGGGAATGCGGGTATCAAGGCTTCCCAGGCTGGTACTTCCATGCGTTCCATTATGACCAACCTGACCGGGGATGTGAAGCTGTCGGGTGCGGCGATCGGGGATGTGACCATTGCTACCACAAATGCGGATGGTTCCATGAGGAGCCTGTCTGCGATCCTGGCTGACTGCAGGGTGGTTTTTGGCGGAATGACTGAGGCAGAGAAGGCGAACAATGCGGAGGCACTGGTCGGAAAGAATGCCATGTCAGGTTTCCTGGCATTGATGAATGCGGCACCGGAGGATATTGCAAAGGTGTCCGGGGCGGTGAATAATTGCAGGGATGCCGCAAAGAACATGGCGGATACCATGCAGGATAATCTGGAAGGACAGCTGACTATTCTGAAGTCACAGCTTCAGGAGCTGGCGATTTCTTTCGGGGATCTGCTGATGCCTGAGGTACGGAGTATTGTTTCCGGACTGCAGGGGATGGTGGACGTGCTGAATGCCATGCCGGACGGGGTGAAGCAGGTAATTATGATTATTGCTTTGCTGAATACTACATATATGTGTTATCTGCAGTATAGCGTGTTTGATTATCCATGTGTTGGATTGGTATAATCCTTATATGGATTTTATTGGCCATGCTTCTTTTGTTCAGTATATGCTGTATTTTTCTGTGATTGTATTAGCATTTGTAGAATATTTTTGTCCTGCGAAGAAAAAGCATTAAATTATTGTGAAAAAAGAGTATAATGAGAGATAAACGCAGAATGAAAAATTATTGGAAGACGAGGTGTAGATATTATGTGGATACTTTATGCTGTTGGATCGGCATTTTTTGCGGGGGTCACTTCGATTTTGGCAAAAAGTGGAATTAAGAAAACAGATTCGAATGTAGCGACTGCTATACGTACCATTGTAGTATTTATATTTTCGTGGATTATGGTATTTGTAGTTGGAAGTCAGGCATCGATTAAAATGGTTGGACAGAAGACGTTATTGTTTTTAATTTTGTCAGGGCTGGCGACAGGAGCATCATGGTTATGTTATTTCCATGCATTGCAGATAGGAGATATTAATAAAGTTGTGCCTATTGATAAATCAAGTACAGTTTTGACTATTGTCTTGGCGTTGATTTTTTTAAAAGAGGGTATAACATGGCAGAAGTCAATTGCAGTTATTTTGATAGCAATTGGAATTTTTTTAATGATTCAGAAAAAAAGCACAGCAGAAGAAAATGATTCAAATGGAAAAAGTTGGTTGTTCTATGCTGTACTATCTGCAGTTTTTGCAAGCCTGACAGCAGTTTTAGGTAAAATAGGTATAACCGGTATTGAGTCTAATCTTGGAACAGCTATTCGTACGGGAATTGTTTTGGTCATGGCATGGAGTATGGTTTTTATTACTGGTAAACAATCAGAAATACATAATATAGATCGTCGAGAATTAATTTTTATATGCTGTTCGGGGATTGCAACTGGTGCCTCATGGATGTATTATTATAAGGCATTGCAAAATGGCCCTGCAAGTGTAGTAATACCGATTGATAAATCAAGTGTGTTAGTTACAGTTGCTTTTTCATATTTTATATTCCATGAATCATTGGATAAAAAGTCTGCGATTGGTTTGGCACTTCTGGTTTTGGGTACGATTATAATAGCAATACTGTGATTGTTTATAAAAAGTTTATTTTTATGTTAGCTGTTTTTGAGAAATCCTCCTTACAATGAAATCATCAAATTGTAGGAGGAGACATATGTTAGAAGAAATATTTCAAGGATTTTGTATGGCAATGGCAGATAGTGTTCCAGGAGTTTCAGGAGGAAGTATTGTATTTTTGATGGGATTTTACAATGAATTTATTACGTCATTGATATTTTACCGAGGTAGAGGGAGAAAGAGTCGGTGGCACGATAATTGTCACGGATGATGAAACGAAGATATGGGAAACGCACACTCCGTATTATGACAAAAGAAACATCCATTTCTATGTAAATCGTTGTGGGTTTAAGATTGTAGAATTTTTCAATCCAAAGCACAAAGACCCACATCAAAAAGGAGAAAGTGCGGGCAATATTCCAGAAGAAAACAATTATTTCTTTAGATTTGAAAAAGAAATGAATTAGGAAACTTTCAGTAATACTGAGAGATTATAACAGAGCGGAAGCTTTGAATTTTCGGAGGTAATTTCAATGTTTAGATCAATTAGAAAAAAGAGAAATGAAATCAGCACAGACGAAGCGAAAGAACTACTACGTTGTTCTCGACGTGGCATACTGGCAGTTAACGGTGATAATGGTTATCCCTATGCGATACCGATCAATTATCTATTCTGGTGTGTCAGATGATGGAGAAGCAGGGGATTACGGAGGAATTGAAAGCTCGTGATCAGATGGAATGGGTCAGAGCGGTAAATGGTATTCGTAATATGGCAGAAGAGATTGTGTTGAAAGAATTGATTTACAGGTAAACAAAGAGCTGAACAGGTAGGACGAAAAATCCTATTTGTTCAGCTTTTGTGTTTATAAGGGGTCAAAGAAGAAGCATATTACAATTCTATAGCAAGTGATCTTTTCTAAGTTTCTGAAGGCTGTTTTTTCCGTCTTGGTCATAAGTTGCCGATTTAATTATTCCATAGTATGGCTTAAAAAACATCCGAATATAACTTTATAGAAATAATCATGATGGGGAGATTATTTGATGAATTTTGTGCTAATATTCTGCAATTCTACTGTTAGTCGATTGCTTTATGCACACTCTCATTATAATATGTGTGCAGGAGGTGGATATATGTATCAGATTAGCAATGAAAAATTCGGTTTATTTGTAACCGAATTAAGAAAGGAAAAGAATTTAACTCAAA
>JALFVM010000134.1 GCA_022787145.1 Lachnospiraceae bacterium
CGGGTAGGCGAGGATGTGCAGTACCAGCTTACAGTGAATAATATTCAGAGAAATTCCATTGCGCGAAATGTTGTGATTAAGGATATCACGCTTCCGGCAGGATATTCGCTTGCCGGGGAGGTTGTCGTAGAAGGATTTCAGGATACCTGGCGTAATCCAGTAGCCGGAACACCGGATACCGCAAACCAGTTAGATGAAAATCACTACAAAGAAACAGAAACACTGGATTTTACATTCCAGGTTGATACGGTAACGAATGAGGATGGCAGTAGTGGATTTACGGTAACGATTCCGAATCTGCCGTGTACGACAGGAGATGTCCTAAATCCGGAATGGAATCAGCCGCTTGTGATCACGTACCACTGCGTTGCAGACGACAGTGTAAATGGTGATCAGATCATCAATACAGCAGATATAACAGCGGACAATGCGGGTGAGAAAAAAGATTCTGAGATGGTCTGGATCAACAGCCCGAAACTAAAAGTCGTAAAGAAGGCTGACCGGGATAATTATAAGATCGGTGATGTGATTACTTATGAGATCACTGCAACACAGAATCAGATCGGTACGGTTGCCAGAAATGTGTACTTTGAAGATATTTTGCTGACAGAAGGTGTGAAGCTTCAGAAGAACAGCATCGTGCTGATGGACGAAAACGGGGCAGTCATCGATGACGATGAATATGAGGTGGAAATTTATAATGACCACTTTACTCTAAAGACAAAGAGGCCTCTGATCTGCCCGGATGGTAATTATCCATTCTCCGATCTGGATAAAAATGGGCAGATTGCAGATGGAGGAGCTTATAATCCACTTGGTATCACAAAACAGAAAAAAATGGTGGTTGAATATCAGGCTGTTGCCGAGAATGAAAGCTTATCCGGAAAAACTGTGGATAATAAGATAATTGTCAATAGTGATGAAAATATTCCGGATGAGGACGAGGAGCAGGTACCGATTAACAGCCCTGTTTTAAACATCGAAAAAACCTCTGATAAGCAGAAATATCATGTTGGGGAGACTGGAATCTATAAACTTGTCATTACACAGTTGCGTGAAGATGTGACTGCGTTAAATGTGACAATCACAGATGCCCTGCAGGTCAAAGGGGCAAAGATTGTTTCAGATTCTCTGGAAATGGAATTTAACGGGAAAGCATTCAAGCCGGTTGCGCAGGAGGTGACGGATACAGGATTTACGGTTCAGACAGGAAAAGACCTGACAGATCAGGATAAGATCGAAATTGTATATCAGGTGTTATTTGAGTCTCCGTCTTTGAACGATAAGAAGGTAAATAACATTGCCGCAGCCTGGGGCGAGAATACGCCGAAGGAAGAGCAGGAGAATGTTGTTGAAGTGTCAGATCTGACACCGGCACTGACTATTGAGAAATCTTCTGATAAAGCGGAGTATAAGATTGGTGAGACTGGACATTATACAGTGATCGTAAGCCAGACAAGGGAAGGTGCCACAGCAAGGAATGTTATCATTAAAGATACTCTGCAGACAGAAGGGGCAAAGATCCTTCCGGATACGATCATGATCATGGATAGTCTCGGGACGACACTCAAAAAGCCGGAGATTGATGCTAATGCACTGGCTTATACGATCCATACCGGGGAAAATCTGGCATTTGGTGAATCCTTTACGGTGACTTATGATGTGCTGTTTGAGGATGAATCCTTAAGTGGCAAGTCGATCTTAAATATCGCAAGGGCGACTGCAGACAATGCAAAAGCTGAGACAACCAATGATGTCACAACGCCTGTTTCAGTCGGTGATGGACTTACCGCTTTGAAAACGTGCAGTCCGGAAAATGGAAGTGTTGTAAAAAATGGCCAGGAGATCACATACCATATCACGATTAAGAATACTTCGGATCAAGAGAAGCAGTGTGTCCTCATCAAAGATAAGATCCCTGCTTTGACGGAATTTGTGAAAATTACCGGTATGCCTGCCAATGCAGTTAATACGGATAAGGTTCAGATCGATGATCATACAAGCGGGCAGTATCTTGTAATCGATCAGGAAGGGTATGCAGCATTTATCTTGAAAAATCTTGCTGCAGGGGCTTCCCGCACAGTTTCTTTTGTTGTGAAAGTCACTGGCGCATCGGAAGACGACATGATCGTAAATGTAGGTCAGGTAAGGGAGTCAGTCGCACAGGAAGAGGACATTACCGAAGATACCTGGAAATCCGACCGATTCAATCCGACCAATGATACCGTTCATTTTCTTGATACACAGTGGGCAGTGGATACCAATACAGTGACAGTACCGGAACCGGGGCTTGCAATTGAAAAAACATCCGATAAGACAAAATACAGTGTTGGCGATAAAGGAACGTATACGCTGACTGTGACACAGACAAAAGACGGTGCAGTATCCCAAAACGTGGTGATCGCGGATGCTGTGGAGACAGAGGGCGTAGAGATCGTTGAAAACAGTATTAAGGTTGCAGATGCTTCCGGGGAAATAAAAGAAGCTAAGATCACGATAGGTGAGGATAAGAGATCATTTACGGCAGAGACGGGAAAAGACCTGAAAGCAGGTGAAATGCTGACAGTTACCTATCAGGTGTTGTTTAAAGAAGAGAGCCTGAGTGGCAAAACAGTATATAACGTAGCAATTGCCAGAGATGATACGACTGTTCCGGGCGAGGAGCCTTCTGATGACCACAAAGTCGAGGTTGGAAATGCAGTGCTTGCAATTGAGAAAGTATCGGATAAGTACGAGTATAAACTCGGGGAAACTGCGAAATATACTTTACAGGTAACAAATAAGTCGAAAGATGTAATCGCAGATCGTGTGGTGATCACAGATACCCTTGCAAATAAGGATGCGGAGCTGGATGCCGGAAGTATTGAGATCACAGATGCCGATGGTGTGAAAGTGAAAACTGCGGAAATTAAGGCAGAGGATCATGGATTTACGATTCATACAAATTCTGATCTTGCTTATGGAGAGAAATTCCTTGTGTCCTATAAAGTGCTTTTTAAGAATTCAAAATTAGTCGGCCATGATGTGAAAAATACCGCAAAGGCAAAAGCAGACAATACGGATAAAGTAGATACCACAAATCAGGTAACGATTGCCGGGGATGATAAGAAAGAGGTGAAGCCTAGCGCAACTCCGACACCAACGCCGAAGGTTACTGCAAAACCAAGCTCTACTACAGGTACTACGCAGCGTGGTGGTACAACTACGACTTCTGTAACATCGAGCAATGGAGGTACGACCAGTGAAGGAGGCAAAGTAGCTTCTCCTGTAAAAACAGGGGATGAAACACCGATTGCTTTGTATGTTGTTATTTTGGCGGTTGGAATCTGTGCAGTTACAGGTATTATCGTGTATAAAAAGAAAAAAGCCAAAAATAAATGATAAGGTGAAGGGGCGTGTCAGAAATGGCACGCTCTTTTAACTTATGAAAAAATATCCAAAGAGAGGAAGATAACAATGAATGTAAGAGAAGAAGGAAGAAAAATACTTTTGAAAGTATATGAAAAGATGACGGGGAAATATGAAAAAATGAAAGCTGTTTTGACAATACTGCTGTTTGTACTATATACAGTTCCAGTGCGGGCGGCAGGAAGCAGCGATGTGATTAATCAGATCAATAATATGTACAACCTGGTGACCGGGATTATCGCTGCGATGGGCGCGATCGTACTTGCATGGGGAGGTTTTGAGTTTGGAGCTGCCTATCAGGAACGTGATTCGGCACAGCAGACGCAGGCGCTAAGAAAGATTGTGGGCGGCCTGATCATGATGGGGATCGGAGGCATCATTGCAGTGATCAAAGGATAGAGAGGTGAGAGGACATGTCATTTTTTGAAGAAGCATTTGAAGCCGCTGGAAATGGATTGGTGAGTGCCGGTGAGGGGATGATGGAAGCAGGGATTGATGTGTGGAAAGCCTGCGCGGATTCTGTTTTGAGATATTGTACACAAGACCCTACTGGCATGGGAACGGTATGGACAAATGTAACGCGACTGTATGATGTGTTTTTGGGGATTGGAGCTTCTCTGGTATCGTTATATTTTGTTATCGGATTTTTGAATGAATCCATTGATATCCGAAATAATTTTACATTGGAAAATACATTCCGTTTCTTTATCCGTTTTGCCCTGGCTGCTTCTGCTCTTACAAATGCGTTGTCATTAATTCAGTCTTTCATGCGCATTTCTGCATTGCTTGCAGGAGAGGTAGGGCTTACGGTTACGACCAATTATTCGGCGAATGATATCTTTGATCCGATCGTAGATGGCGCAGAAGGGGCAGAAATGTTAGGTGTAGGATTTCTGTGCCTGATCGGTGGTCTGATTGGAATGATGGTGATCGCGGTATCCGGGGTACTGATCATTTTAAGTGTTTTAACAAGGTTTTTTAAGATTTTTATGTGCATTCCATTTGCGCCTCCGGCATTGGCAAGCTTTGCGGGAGGTCAGGGATTGTCACAATCAGGAATTTCATGGATTAAGGCATTTGCCGGATATTGTCTCGAAGCGGTAGTCATAGCCCTGGCCCTGATGCTTGCTTTTTCTTTTTTTGCAAGTGGGAATCAGTTCTTTAATGTTGAGCGGGATGGGTTTTCCGGGGTTGTGCTTGGCATTTTAAATATCTGTATGCCTATGATCACTGCAGTGGCCTGTGTCAAAGGTGCAGAGGGAATTTTGAGAAAAACACTTGGACTTTGAGTATTAGAGTGGAGGAATTGTTTTGAATATACCGATCAACAGAAATATGGATGAATATAAAGATGATGTATACAAAGGACTGAATTTATACCAGATTATCTTTTCCGGTCTGGTACTCGGGATTGGGGTGGCGTCATTTGTAGTGGTGAAATACCTTTTTCATGTTCCCATGATGCTGACGGTCATGGTGACGGCTATCGTTACTATGCCGGTTGCCTTTGTGGGATTTATACCTATCTGCCGGATGTCTGTCCCAGAGTATCTGAAAAAAAGAAAAAGGATCATTCAGAACAGTATTTTTGTCTATGAAACCATTTCTTATCCGTGTGATACGGCAGGGACAAGAGAGGCCCATAAAAGAACAAAACATAGAAAAAAGCAGGAAAAACAAGTGTATTTTGATGACTTATATTTAGAAAGTCTTCAGAAAACAGAGAAAAGGGAGAGTGAACAGTCAGTATGAGCTATGCAAAAAGTGCGATGATGGCCTGCAAAGCGTTGAGCAAGTCGATTTATGATACGCCCAGATCGGTGCAGAAAACGATACCAATCTATAAGATCGCGGAAGATGGGATATTTCTTCTGGAAAATAAAAAAAAGGAAGAAAATAAACGGTATGACAAAGCCTACCTTTTTTGGGATAGCAATTATTCTGTAAAGAATGAAGGGGAGAGGGAGCTCTTTTTAAAAGTTTACTGTCAGTTTCTGAATTCCATGAATGTATCTTTTAAGATATGCATTATGAATTTAAACCGGAATATGGCGCAGATGAAACAGGATATTTTTATCCATCCTGCGGATCCGGATTACCAGGAGCTGGCTGACAGTGTGAACCGGAATATAGAAAGGAGCATACAGGAGGGGCGTAACGGGATTGAGCAGGTCAAGATTTTTGTAATCACCTGTGAACGTCAGAGCGATATGCATGCCCGTGATTTCTTTCGGACTGTTGAGGCAAATATCAAGGCAAATTTTAACCGGATGGAAAGCGGCCTGATTCCTTTGAATGCAGAAGAGCGGTTAAAATATCTGCATAATTTCTATCGGTTGGGAAAAGAAGAGGAATATCACTTTAGTTTTCAGGAAGCAGTTAAGAAAAAGATAGACTGGAGGGATTGTATCTGTAATTCTGGCATTCATCATTATGCAGATGAAAAAGGGCGGTTTGATGGGATTACCATGCAGTATGATGACCGTTTTGTACGTGTCCTTTATGCGCAGGATCTGCCGAGCAGCATCAGTGATGAATGTTTGAACATGCTTACCTCTGTAAGCTACAATACCATCACGACACTGGATGTTGCCCCAATTCCACATGAAATAGCCATGAAACGTCTGTATGACCTTTATATGGCCAATGGACGGTCTATTGAGCGGCAGCAAGAGCAGAGAAATAAAGCAAGGGCTTATTCATCCGACATCAGCTATGATAAGCGCAGGGAAAAGGAAGAGATTGAAAGCTATATGGATATCATGACGGAGAATGATGAGAAATTATTTTATCTGGGGATCTATGTGGCAGTCATTGCACGCAGCATGGAAGAACTGGAGGCAAATGTGCTTTCCCTGACTACAACGGCTGCAAATTACAGCCTGAAGCTGGAACCGGCATGGTGGAATCAGATGGATGCTTTAAATACCTGTCTTCCTACGGGAGCGAGGTTCTGTGATACGATGCGACCGGTCTTCACGCAGCCATTATGTGCGTTCATGCCATTTCATGTGCAGGAACTGTATGATAAGGATGGGATATTCTATGGACTCAACCAGATATCAAAAAATATCTTAGTTGGGGACAGGACGAAGCTGATGAACCCGCATGGCTTTGTATTGGGAACGACCGGGGCGGGAAAAGGCGTAGATGTAAAGTCAGAAATGACGCAGGTCGTATTAAAAGGGGAGGATGATGTGATAGTCATTGACCCGCAAAATGAATATCCAGACATCGCAAGAGCATTAAAAGGAGAATTTATTGATATTTCTGCATCTTCGGATAATTCCATCAATCCGATGGATACAGATACTTTGAATAATTTTAAATCGATCGATGCCTTCATTAATGACAAGACGGAGCTGATGCTTGGAATTGCAGAGCAGATTTTAAAACATGAGATCACGATGGGACAGAAATCTATTGTCGGCCGGTGTGTTAAGATTGTATATGAAGAATATTTTGACAGGGCAGGAAAAAAGAAAATACCATCGCCCACCATGTGTGATTTTTACCGGGTATTAAAAGCACAGCCGGAGATGGAGGCAAAAGATCTAAAACTTGCATTTGAGCTGTTTGTAGAGGGATCCCTGAACTTTTTTGCAAAGCCGACAAACGTCAATACGAAAAACCGTTTCCTTGTGTATGGGATGAATAACCTTGGAGCGGACCTTGCAAGTGTAGGGCAGCTTGTTATGCTGGAGAGCATACGTGCCAGGATTGCCCATAATTTCAAGAATGGGATTGTGACGTGGCTATACATAGATGAGTTTCATAACCTGACCAAGACAGAGTTCTCCATGCGTTACCTGACAAAGATCTGGAAAGAGGTGCGAAAACTGGGTGGGATCTGTACCGGCATCACACAAAATATCCTTGACCTGCTTGGTAATGATGAGGTTCAGAAAATGCTCAATAACTCGCAGTACATTTCACTCTTAAATCAGGGTGATAGTGAGATACAGATCTTAACAGAAATATTAGGTCTGAGTGAAGAACTGGCAGAGTTTTTGCACGGAGCGGATAAAGGATGCGGGGTCTTGCGGTTTGGGGATAAGAAATATATCCCGAGAAAGAATAAGATCCCGAAAGATAGTAAATTGTATGAATTGTTTAACACGGATTTCCATGAGAAGAAGAGAACAAAGTCAAAAAAAAGAGAGCTTGTAAAAGAGCTTCAAGTACTTCCACGCGAACGGCAATATGAAGCTTTCAAGGAGCCTGAATGACAGGAGGGAATGAGCTATGGAAATCCGAAAAACTGCAGGAGAGAGGGAGATTGAGAAGCAGGAAGTAAAGATCCGTCGTGTGGCAGGCAGGACAATAAAAGCTGGATACCGGATGGGGAAAACAGGAGTCCGAAGAGGAAACAGAATGGTGGATAAAGCTTTCCGGGAAGGAATTGCCCAGGTGAAGAACGGACTGCGTTCAAAAGACATACGGGAACAGATAAAACTGCTTACCCCGGAGCAGCGAAAACAATGGAATTCTTACTCCATCCGAAAACAAAATGAAATACTTGAAAAGGCAGAACGTATTGCCGAACGTTCTATGCAGAGAAAAAACAGCCGGGAATCTGCTGGTTCGAGTGATATTGTCGGACATCCGGCGGGATGGAAAAATAATCGGGAATTCGTAGATGCTGCGCCCCTGATCACGAAAAGCATGGCATTTCAGCAGGAACTGAATATGCGTGCCAAAGGAAATGAGATATCGAACGTGCGCGGTACAGGGGACAAGTGGCAGGTAAATGTACCTGTGGGGGATTCGGCAAAGAGTATGAGAAAGAATCTGGAAAAAGGCATTTACAGAACAGAAACTTTTTACACCTCTGATATAAGAAAAGGAACAAGAAAAGCTTTGTATCTGGACTCGGCTTTGAAACGTCAGGAACAGAGAGAAGTCAAAATGTGCAGAAAGATTTATGCTTCCACGGTAAAAAATATGGTCAGCAGGGAATACAATAAACAGCGTATGGTGAGGGAACAGCAGATCAATGATGAGATTACCCAGATGGAAGCTGAAAACGCTGTGGCATCCGGATATGTTTCTTATGCGATGGTTCCAGCAAAAGCAAAGATATACCAGAAAGCAGGAATGGCGGTAAATAGTGCTGTATCAGAAATAAAAAACAGGGCAGTGTCACTTTTGGTAAAGTGCCTGCCTTTTTTGTTGCCTGCGATCCTGGTGATTTCGTTTTTCTGTTTTATTCTTACACCTTCCACATCAGGTGGAGAATACCGGGGGATTGCCCACGTGACTCCACAGGTGGAATTTTACAGACCGTATCTTGAAAAATATGCGGCATTGTACCCGGGAATGGAAAAACTGGTTGACCTGATGCTCGCAATGATCATGCAGGAAGCCGGAGGCGAACCATGGATTGGTACGATGGATGGAGACATCATGCAGTCTTCCGAGAGTGCAGGTTATCCGGGACCGGGCTATCTGACAGGGGAAGCTTCGATCGAGCAGGGAGTGAAATACCTTGCAACGGAAGTGTTTAACCGTGCCGGACTGCTGGAAGACCCATATAATCTCGATAAAACCAAGCTGGCATTGCAGGGATACAATTATGGCGCAGGATACATCCCATGGGCATTAAATAATTACGGAGGCTATACAGAAGCAAATGCGGTAATCTTCTCCGATATGATGGCCGCACGTCTCGGGTGGAGTGCATATGGGGACAAGCTCTATGTGCAGCATGTGCTGCGGTATTATGAAATCCGCTGGGTAGGCATGGGAAATTCGGTGTCTACAACGGAGATCATGAATCAGGAAACGAAAAACAGACTGGAAGAGTTGTCTGCTTCCTGGCCGTCCGATCTGGATGAGGGAAGAAAAAATATCATCGTGAAAGGGTGTACCCTGGCTGGATATACCACATATGACATGTACGGCGCGGACACCCGGGCGGGTGTAGATTTTCCGAGGACGCTTGATTGTTCAAGTTTTACAGCATGGTGTTTTCAGAAATGTGGTTACACAGATGTGCCATATTGGAGTACGACAGGAACGTTCCTTGGGGCATCGAATTTCAGACAAATCAATGCAAGTGAATTGAAGCCGGGGGATATCGGATTGATCAACTGGGTTGGGAGTGGCGGCAGTAACCATGTTGGTATTTTTGTGGGAAGAGATTCCGGCGGAAATGCCATGTGGCTGCACTGTACTTCGCACCAGAATTCGGGGTCATCAATCGTAACTGGACCAAGGATCAGTTATTATTCCGCATTTTCATTGTTTTTCCGGTATACAGGATTCCATTAAGAGAAAATATGTCAGAAATGACACAGGCAGAAATAAGGGAGCGTGTCAGAAATGACACGGGAAAGGAGCAGAATGAAAAAAATAATCATCACAGCTGCGATTGTAGCGGGATTTTTAGGCTGTGGGGTGGCAGGATATGTCATGGGAAGCAAGCCTGCAGATATTCTTGTGGAGAAGGAGATTGCACAGATAAAAGCAGATTATCAGATCCAGATAGAAGATTATGAGGATTCAATTAAAAAATATGAGAAAGAAATCCAAAGATTAAAGGCGAAAAAGGAAACTTCTAAAGAGCCATCCGGATTGAAAGAGGTGAAAGAGACAATAGGAGTGGATAAGGCCAATGAGGATTATGAATATTTGGATTTTGAGCATGTATTTGGGGCATTCTGTACAGAAGATGATCTGCGGGTCATAAAAAACGAGGCAGCAAGAATTGTCAGGGAATCTGAGTATAAGAATATTAAGAAGATTGCCTGCTCAGAATATTTTACAGTGGATTCTCAGAAAGGAAAGGTTCAGACATATGCCCGGCTGGACGATAAAGGTGTTTTGGAGCTTACATATAGCGTTCGATTCGGAAAGCCAGGCGTGGCTATTTCAAAGTATTCGCAAAAGGATTTAAGTGATCTTGAGAAGTATGGACGTGTGATGGACCTTGATTCAACAGAAACTGTTACCCCATACCCGAACAAGGAGGAAAAGTGACGTGAAAAACAGAAAGAATGTAAAATATCTCTTTGTGTTGTTGGCTATTTTGATCTTATCTACGTTATTTTCCCTGTTTTTTGATCAGATGACGGAGAAAATGGTACAAAAGATGAACCGCTATCAAATAGAAATGATCGACCAAAAGGAAACGGAGTGGTGAGAGATGTATTATCAAAAGCAGAAAAGGATCATGATCGTTATTGCTGCAAGCCTGCTTGTGTTTATTGTTTTGGTATGCTCTGTTTCTGCAATCAAAGCGGGTAAGAAGAAAGCAGATGTTGGTGAAGAGGAAGAGCGGTATCTTGTGACGGTCTATAAATCAACAGAAGGCCTGATTACATGTGAAGATGAGTTGGAAAAAGAAGAGGATGACAATAAACTGATCTTGCAGGCGAAAGAAGGTGAAAACATTGTCCTCGACATTCTTCCGGATGAAGGAAAATTATACTCGAATGCCGAGGTGATGGATGAAAAAGCAGGCTATATCCTTTTGTCAGAAGAAAAATCGGATGGTACGGTGGAAAATGAAAAGAGAATATCTTTTATAATGCCGGCAGGCAATGTAACCGTGAATGTGAATTATATCAATGATCTTTCTGACAATGATGAGAAAGATGAGGCGGAAGATGATCAGGAAGAAGAGCAACTTTATCATATTACGGTACAGGGAATGACAAAAAAGATAGAGAAGACTTACCGGGGATACTATGATGAAAATGATTTTGTCAGGGCAATCGGAAACTGGTTCGGTATGATTAGTGTAGCATCGGATTATTATAATGTGACAAAAGCTACATTTACGGATGAAAAGTATGACAAAGATACGGAGAATACAGTTTCCCATTATCTGTATTTTAATGATGATAAAGAATGGAAGATTCTTGCGACTTTTGATTTTACTTCAAAAACGTATCAATTTGTTGATATCAGGCAGAGAGAAAAAGAAGAGGCGCAGATTGCAGCAAAAAGGGCTGAACAGGAACAGAAAAATACAGCAACACCAACGCCTGTACCAACAGAAGCTGCGGCAAATATCCCAAGTGGCGGAAGTTATAGTAACAGCGACAGTCCAACAATATCTGATACAGAACCACAACAGGAAAGCTATGAAACAGAGGAAAGCATTGAGCTTTCGATTTCAAATGTTTCCAGTATCTTCTTGGAATTTGTGGGCAGTCAGGATGTATTTCATGAGGCGGTCAGTGAGTATTTATTTGGACTTGGATTTACCGGAAGGGTAAATGGCAAATTTGAAGAATTTACCCTGGATGAGGAGAAAGGCGAAGCGCATTTTGTCATTTCGCTTGGAAAATCCGGCGCTGTATATGGAACGTATGACCGATCTACAGGAGCATATGGATTCTGATATTTTCAGAAATGCAAAAGAACAATATTTTACATGGGAGTAAGTATGTATGGACAGTAACCGTAAAGATATCCTTCAGCTTAATATGGAACAGATCCGCTTTTTGGAATTGGGATTAAATATTGCATATTACAGGAAATTAAGAGGATTATCTCAAAAAGATCTGGCGGAAAAATCTAATTTAAGCAAACGGCTCATAACGATGCTTGAAAGACCTACAGGAGAAAAATCTTTATCGATGCAAAAGTTTTTTGCCATCGCAGATGCGTTGTGTGTGCATCCGGGAAAACTTTTGGAAACACGCTCAGAAAATATCGACAGAGATAAGATAAAGGAAAGAGAATCGTGAATTTTTTAGTAGGAGGTGAGCGTAGATGCATAAAGACCTGAAGGAAAAGATCAACTATGAGTTTGAAAAATTTAAAATTGAAAAAATAAGGCAGTCAAAAGCAGAGATATTTGCGGCATCCTATGAGATTGAATCCAAGAAAATGATAAAACGTACCCTGGATAGCATTGAAATGGATTTAGGTACTCAGAAAAGGTTATTATCATATCCATATCTGCTTGATGTGATTTACCTGGAAATGGAAAAGTCGAGATCCTGTACATATGATTTACAAGGAGTACAGGAATGCATCCGATATATTTTAAAATGATTGAAAATCAGAAAAATCCGGATAGACAGTATTTTTTACGAATATTGTTTATCCGGATTTTTTTATATGTATTGATTTCAGATTTGCAGGTGATGGCATGGCTTTCCAGATCAGATTATGTTTTCGTTTTCAGGCATATCGGCAAGCTATGTCTTGTTGCTTATGGCAAACTTTACCAGCCCTTCCTGCGGCCTGCAATGGCTGCCCTACGGCGTATCATTTCGCTATGCTGCATTGGTCCATTGCAGACCGCAGGGAGGGCTGGTTTTGTCAGCTCATAAGCAACAAAACATACATAGTTGCCGATGCACCTTGAAAATTACATATAAAATCGTCTGGAAAAGCACGAACATCACTGCAGTATCAATTAGCCATGAAATTTAAAGATATGAGTATAAAAAGAAGGAGGCGATATTGTGGAAAATGAAATCAACCGTTGGACTGCAGAAATGAAGATCGTAAATAAAGGCAATTTAATCGCGATTGGAGACGTAACACTTGATCGGGTGATTAAGATTAAGAAAGTTAAAGTTTTGTCTTTGAAGAACCAAAACGGTAATGAGTTGATCCTTATTGAACTTCCGCGTCAGAAGATTACAAAAGAAGGAAAAACAATCTGGCATAGCGTCTGTAGAACATTGACGTCCCAGAGTCGAAAAAATTTGGAAAAGGCTGTTATGGATAGTTTAAAAACAGAACTCGCAAAAGATCTTTTCGTGAATCCAGAGATCATTGTTCATGTTCAAGCTGTAAGAAATAAAGGGAATCTGAAAGCTTACGCAAAGATTGAGTATGATGGAATATTTGAGATTAGTGATTTGAGAATCCTGCAGGGAAGCAGAGGGCTTTTTGTTGCTTATCCTGAAGAACTTACGGATAAAGGGGCGGGAAACCTCATATATCCGGAAACTTCATTGGTAAGAGAACTGATAAGCCACAAGGTATTAGAGGCTTACAATGAAAAAGCAAACGAAAATTGATAGACAGAAGGGAGAAATGAAAAATGAAAGTATTATCATTCTTGAACAACAAAGGCGGTGTAGGGAAAACAGCAAGTGTTGTCAATCTGGCACATATTCTTGCAACGGTGCATGAAAAAAGAGTGCTGGTCATTGACCTGGATCCACAGGGAAACTGCAGCAATTTTTTTAACAAGACAGATTTTGTATCCCTGATCCGCGCGCATCGGATGGGGATCAAAGAGGAACGCCTTGCCAGCGTTGGTGATCTGTTGATTGACAGTGAACTGGATATCCATAAAGTGGTAAAGGATACAGACTATGAAAGAGTTAAAATCTTACCTTCTTATCCCACTTTATCAGCGATAGAAGAGAAACTGAAAGCGGATATTAAAACACCTCAGCAGTTTCGATTGACCAATCATCTGCAGAAGATCCAGGAAGAATATGATTATTGTTTGATCGACTGCAGTCCGTCACTTTCAATCTTAAATATCAATGCTCTTGTCGCATCTGATGAAGTATATATTCCAACGCTTGTAGATGATGGTTCTTTATTTGGAATTGAGCTGACGAAGACAGAACTGATCGATGCTGTGAGAAAGTATTCTCCAAAGCTGAAAATCGGAGGTATTTTCTTCACACGGTTTAAAGATCATTTGAACGCATCCAAATATTCCAAAGAACTTCTTGGAAAGTTTTATGAAAAGTTGATATTGCCGATCACGATTCATGAAAATACGGCAGTATCTGATTGTACACACAATCATGCAGCACTTTTAGAGTTTAATAAAAGATGCAGAGCTGCCAAAGATTATCAGATGCTTGCGGGATATATCGTTGCCCCGAATCGGAAGATATATCTGAAAAAACTGCAGGAACAGATGGCGGCAGAAAAAATTGCTGAATTGGAGCAAAAATTGAAAGAACTTGAAACGGAAGTTTTGGACAGTTCTGATACGGTAGCAACGGAAGTTCATGAGAAAAAGGTTGCTGAGTACCGCAGACAGATCGCACAGTGGAAAGGAGAAAAGTAAATATGGGATACGGTGTGGTGAGTGATTTATTAAATTCAGTGAGTAAAATGGAATCTGGGATGGACAACATGCTTGAGACAACAATGATCCCAAGAAATCAGATTGAAAAGAATCCTTTGAACTGCCAGTCCGTCAATGGGATTGAGGAATTGGCTCAGGATATTAAGATGGCGGGACTGGAACAGCCCCTGGTAGTCTATCAGAAGGAAGATGGAAACTACCGCCTGCTTACCGGAGAAAGAAGATTGACTGCGATTGATCTTCTGATTGAAAGGGGGGAGTTTCCTCCCTCTCAAGAGTGTTATTTGCCTTGCATTATAAAAGATCTGGATGAGTATAAGCTGCCTCTGGATGATGAATTAAAAGAAAAATATGCAATTCGCAGGACAAATCGTTTTAATAGAAATCCGACAGATGCTGATATCATGAGAGATTATCAGGATTGGAAGGAGATTATCAGTGCATTAAAAGCACAGGGGTATTCCGAATTTATTGTTGGACAGGATGAGACCGGGAAAGATATCGTTCAGTCTTTAAAAGGACGTACAAGGGAAATCGCCAGAAAAACCATGGGAACCCAGGTATCAACAGGGCAATTGGCCAAATATGATACCGTTGAAAAAAATGCAGTTCCGGAAGTGATTGAAGCGATTAACCAGGAACGTCTTACGATAGCGGTTGCTGAAAAAGTAAGTGGATTGGCACCAGAGAAACAGGCAGAATTTATCCAAAGTACAGCGAACGAAGGGAAAATTACAAAGCAGAATTATGATGACTTTGTAAAGAAATCTGATACAAAGGATAAAGTATCTGAGAAAAAAACGGACAATGGATCAGTGACAGAAGAATTTGATGTTGAATTTGTACGTAAAGTGCAGGATGAATATAAAAACCGAATAAAGTTATCAGAAAAACAAATGAGTTTACAAGAAATTCAAAAGAACAAAGTAATAATTGCGGCTTTGGATTTGTATGTAAAGCACATTGATTCTAAACGTTACTGTTCACAGGTATGTAAAAGTCATTGTGCAAAGTGCTGAATTTTATTTTTTTATTTTAGTGGATAACAATCAGCAACCGAAAAAGCTATGTTTATAGCTTTTTCGGTTGTTGCATTTTATAATAGTT
>JALFVM010000206.1 GCA_022787145.1 Lachnospiraceae bacterium
TGTTTAGTACAATTTTTTTTGGTGATTAAATTATACATCAAAAAGGAACAGGATTCCTTATATTTTGGGTGTTTTTTGAAAGTTGTGTATATTCAATACAACAGATTTAGCGTTTTGTGGATAAGACTGCGGAAACTCAAGGAAAATAATACTTGAATATAGGCCTATAATAGTTTATAATGACCTATGTAAAAGAAAATTCTTCGGGGCGGGGTGTGATTCCCCACCGGCGGTATAGTCCGCGACCCATGGTAATATGGCTGAATCGGTGAAATTCCGATACCGACAGTATAGTCTGGATGAGAGAAGAAATGCGGTGTATTTATATTTTGCGTACTTTCAACCCCGGTGGAACTGTCCTCCGGGGTTTTTATATTATAGGAAATTGCTTGCATTTTCCTGTGATATAAAAAAGCCGCAGAGACGGAGAATTTCCTTTTAATACTATTATTAAAGGAGATTGATTGTATGAATGTAACAACAGAAACCATGAAAAAACCAAGAGTAAACAAAAGTACCAATGTGCGCACACTGGTGCAGATTGCCATGTTGGCCGCAGTAGCTGCGGTATTGATGTTGGTGGAATTTCCGCTTCCATTTATCGCACCATCTTTTTATGAGCTGGATTTCAGTGAAGTGCCGGTTTTGATCGGTGCGTTTTCTATGGGACCTCTGGCGGGTGCCGTAATTGAACTGATTAAGATTTTACTGAACTTTGTTCTGAACGGAACTATGACTGCAGGTGTGGGAGAACTGGCAAACTTCCTGATGGGATGCGCTTTTATTGTTCCTGCCGGCATCATTTATAAAAAGCATAAAACCAGAAAAAATGCATTGATCGGTATGGTGGTTGGTATAGTGTGCATGGCTGTTGCAGGCTGTATTCTGAATGGAGCGGTACTTCTTCCTGCTTACGGAAAAGCATTTGGAATGCCGATAGAGGCATTTGTGGAAATGGGAGCAGCAATTGTTCCGGCTATTGACAATATATTTACCTTCTGTCTGTTCTGTGTGGTGCCGTTCAATGTGATAAAAGGTATTGTAGTTTCTGCGATAACTTTGTTATTATATAAGCATATCAGTCGGCTTTTAAAAGGAAATCATGCAGTGCAGTAAAGTGTAGAATTTTCACAAGGCGGGATGGCCATGTTCTCTCGTTCCTGTGGATGTACATGGTTTCCGTATGCCGGGATGGGAGGAAAACATGGGGAAAATAACAAAGATCACACAGGTGACGAAGAATCCCTATCTTAATTTTTTCGAATTGGATACGGTGAATAAAGTTGGAAGAGAAAGTCATTATTATGTAGCTTCAAGAGCGAAGAACGAGCAAGAGCTTAAGATTAGGACAGGAGAAAATAAACCTGACGGAGTAGTGATCTACAGTCTTTATGGAGAAAAGCACGACAAGGTTGTGCTGATTCGTCAGTACCGCTATCCGCTTGGTGGTTATGTATATGAACTGCCGGCGGGTCTGGTAGATCCCGGCGAGGATTATCACACGGCGGCGATTCGGGAACTTAAGGAAGAGACAGGGCTGGAGCTTAAGCCGATCGTAGTGGATGAGATGTATCAGAAACCGTATTTTACAACGGTAGGTATGACGGATGAATCCTGTGGTACCGTATATGGCTATGCTTCCGGTACGGTAAGTCAGAAGTATATGGAAGCAAGCGAAGAGATTGAAGTGATTCTCGCAGACCGTGATGAGGTGAGGAGAATACTGAAAGAAGAAAATGTGGCATTGATCTGTGCATATATGATGATGCATTTTCTACATGATGATGAGCCGTTTGATTTTCTGAAAGAAAAATAGAATAGCGGAATGTATGGGAAGTGTCGGTTTATAAAAGAACCGGCATTTTTCAGTTTGTGAAATGGCTTATATCAATGCAGAAAAGCAATAAATCCTTTTAACGCTATTTTTCTCGTGTGAGAGAAGTGATGGGAAAAACACACTATTGGGAGAGATAGCATGGTCATCTGCCTCAAAGCGGTGAATGACCTGTGAATTAATAAAAACACCATTTCCCTCAGTCAGAATATAGCGATTGCTTTCAACCAGAAGAGTAGCAGTTCCCTTTTCAAGAAATACAAACTCCACTTCCGGATGCCAGTGCCAGTCTACACAATGAAAATCGTACATCCAGATATCTTCCAGATAATAACAAAATGGGAATTCATTATTGCCATGAGAAATGGTTTCTCTCAATGTTTCTTCTGTCAGGATTTTAGGATATGAATTATTGATTTTCATGATATATAACCTCATTTTGCGATATTGTGTAAGAAAATGCGATATAGTACATTGATATACATTTGATAATGCGATATAGTTTAAAAAGATATTATAGAGAAGGAAGGTTATGAAGTCAATATGATTAAAAATTATAAAAAAACACTGATTGCCTGTTATCTCGGATTTATCACACAGGCTATTGCGGCAAATTTTGCGCCGCTGTTATTTTTGAAATTTCATAAGGATTATGCTATACCATTAGGAGAGATTGCACTTATTTCAACCATGTTTTTTCTGACACAGCTGATTGTAGATGTTTTATGTGCAAAATATGTGGATCGTATAGGTTATCGCAAATGTGTTGTGGCATCGGAATTATGTTCTGCGGCAGGTCTGGCGGGACTGGCATTTTTGCCGGAATTGTTCCAGGATCCGTTTATCGGGATTATCATCAGTGTCATCATTTATGCAATCGGAAGCGGACTGATTGAAGTATTAGGCAGTCCAATCGTAGAAGCCTGTCCATTTGAACATAAAGAAGCGGCAATGAGTCTGCTGCATTCTTTTTATTGTTGGGGCTCTGTAGGGGTTGTGGTTTTATCTACACTTTTCTTTGCAGTGTTTGGAATTGATAACTGGAAATATCTTACCTGCATATGGGCATTGATACCATTGTATAACATCTATAATTTTGCCACATGCCCGATTGAATACTTGACAGAAGATGGGCAGGGTATGAAGATCAGCAGTCTGCTTCGGGTTCCGTTGTTTTGGATATCTATTATCCTTATGGTTTGCGCCGGTGCATCGGAATTATCCATGGCACAATGGGCATCTGCATATGCGGAATCCGCTCTGGGCTTGTCAAAAACCATTGGTGATTTGGCAGGTCCCTGCATGTTTGCCATAACCATGGGAATCAGCCGTGTAATTTATGGAAAATACGGGGATAAAATGGATTTGATGAAGTTCATGCTTGGTTCCGGCAGCCTGTGTCTGGTCTGCTATTTAATGGCTTCTGTGTCAGCAAATCCTATGGTTGGGTTGATTGGATGCATAGTCTGCGGATTCTCTGTAGGTATTATGTGGCCGGGAACGATCAGCATATCATCAAAACAGTTACCGACCGGTGGAACAGCTATGTTCGCACTGCTTGCTATGGCAGGAGATTTGGGTGGAGCCTTTGGACCGAGTCTTGTAGGAAATATTACCCAGCATGCAAATGACAATCTTCAGAAAGGGATGCTTGCGGGATGCGTATTTCCTTTGATTTTGATTATTTCGCTTTTGATTATGAAACGGCTTCGGAGGTTATATGCAGGAGGATGTGAGCAGATGGAAATGTAGTTATCAGAATATACAATTGAATCCATAACTTCACGTCTATCTTTTAGCGTTAAGGAGAAAATGCAGTGTTTGGGACAGTAAAACGTGACGGAAGAAATAAAGTATGTAAAAATGAATATACATTATAATGAGTAATCGGAAATGGTAATCATGTGGAAAATCAGAAAATTGATAATACATTAAACCTGGCTGTTGAAGCTACACCGGAGGAAAGAGAAAAGTCTCTGGAGCTGAATGTGGGGTATGATCCGAAAGATCTCCTGTGGGATGTGATTGTAAAGTACTCCGGAAGCATGGAAGATATTCCCATAGAAGGGCTGCAGATCACACCACTTTTGAATCAGTATGCGGTAATCAGGGTTCCGCAAAGTCAGTTAGACGCTTTGGCAAATTTACCACAGATAGAATATGTGGAAAAGCCAAAGCGTCTTTTTTTTGCCCTCAGCCAGGCACGATCGATTTCCTGTATCAATCCTGTTCAGGCCGCACCTTACAATCTGCACGGT
>JALFVM010000004.1 GCA_022787145.1 Lachnospiraceae bacterium
TCACCAATGCTATGTACTTTGTTGATTGCTAAAATCTGCTGTCCATAGACTTCTTCTGCAAAATATTTTCTTCCTGGAATATCTTCATGCGTGATAATTTTCACAACACCCGGCATTTTTTCTGCATCCGCGGTATCAATACCTTTGATTTTTGCATGTGGATATGAAGTAAACAGCAAACGTCCCTCCAACGCATGTTCCAATTTAAAATCATCCGTAAATAATGGGGCTCCTGTTACCCTTTCCAGACCATGCTTAGAAGCTGGTCTGTCTCCAACCCATCCCAATCCATTATCTACAATATTTGGTCTTTTGCCATCCAGAATATCGATTGCAATGTGAATTGCTTCCAAAATCTGTTTATAACCCGTACAGCGGCACAGATTATTTTTTAAATGTTTTTTAATTTCCTCATCTGTCGGATGTGGATTTGCATCTAAAAGCGCTTTACACGCCATAATCAATCCCGGCGTACAAAAACCACATTGATACGCATGATTGACCATAAATGCAGTCTGCAGCGGATGAAGTTCTCCATTTTTCTGAATTCCTTCTATTGTTTGAATCTCTGCACCATCAAGCAGCTTTAATTTTTTCACACAGGAACGTGTCGCCTTCCCATTTACGATAACGGTACATGTTCCGCATTGTCCCTGACTGCAGCCATCTTTTGCACCTACAAGATTCAGATCCTCACGCAGAAAGCGCAGCAGAGTTTTTTCGGTCTTGTCTGTAGTAATACTCTGACCATTCACTTTAAATGTAATCATATTTTTCCTCCTGTCTTACTTTTTATCTGGATTCACAAAAGGTTTTCCATAATTTACCTTCACACCGGACATACCAAGAAAGCCAATTGATGACGAGTAGAATACAATGATTCCATCAATGAGAAGTGTCACTCCTGCAATTTTTCCCATCAGTTCCGGAGCCACAAATCCCTGTAATCCACACGCAGATACACCCATTGCTGCAAACAAAATAATGAAAAAGTCTGTTTTAGACGCAACTCTGTTTGCATACAGGATTACCCATAAAATCCCACCGCTTACGATATTTACAATATTTCCAAGATTGGATGCAAACGGAATTCCAAAATGCTGGCATAACGCACCAGCTACACTGAGAGCTCCTCCTGCCCCGCCAAACAATGTCGCAAATACAAAAAATGTATTTCCACCAACACCTGCACCTGTCTTTAAAATATACATCGCTCCGATGGTATATCCCACAAATACACTTAGCTGCAGAACCCCTACAGCAAGGCCGGCACCTTCACCCAGAATTCCGAAAAAACTTGCTGCAAACGCAAAACACAGACAACAATAAATAAAACATGTTGCCGGTGCAGCATTTACAACTACTTCATCCCGGATTATTATAGTTTTCTTTTCTTCCATACATCGTTCCCTCCCTGTATTAATTTTTTCAAAGTATATCAAATTAACAGTCTTTTTTATATAGGAATGTAACTTTTTGTATTTTTATTGTAAAAATCCGCATTTTTGTCGAACAATATACGCAAAACAGAAAGAAACACCTGACCGTTTGCAGCCAGGTGCTTCTTTCTATTTTTTATAAAGGACAAACGCCTCATACGGCTTTAACAGAATCTTTCTCTGCGCATATACATTTGGAAGATTCGCAATCAGGCAAACCGCATTCTGAAATTCATTCGGGAGGTCAAATTCCTGTTGCTGATCTGTAAAATTACATACCGTGAGCAGTTTTTCATCATCCAGTTCTCTGGTATATACAAAAAGATTTTCATCATCTTCGAGAAGCATTTCATATTTACCATAAACAATCAGCGCATATTTTTTTCTAAGCGCAATCAGCTTTTGATAATAATGAAATACAGAATCCAGATCCGACATTTCCTTTTTTGCATTGATTTCCTTATAGTTGGGGTTTACCTGAATCCACGGTATGCCTGTGGTAAATCCGGCATTTTCCGTATCATCCCACTGAACAGGTGTACGCGCATTGTCTCTGCTGATAAACGTGATGCATGGCCAGAAAATGTCATGGTTGACTCTGCCGCTTTCACACCATTCCTGATATGCATTGATACTTTCGATATCTCTGAAATCCTCCGGACTTTCAAAAGGATAATTGGTCATTCCCAGTTCCTCTCCCTGGAATATATAAGGAGTTCCCTGCATCATATGCAGACAAGTTGCAAGCATTTTTGCAGAAACATCTCTATATTGCGGACTGTCATTTCCAAAGCGTGATACTGCTCTTGGCTGGTCATGATTATCCCAGAAGAGACTGTTCCATGCCTTTCCATAAAGCTCCGTCTGCCATTTGGAAAGAATTTTTTTCAGCTCGGGAAGCGGCATCTTCTCGTCGGTCCATTTTCCATATTTGCCATGCGCATCCACATGTTCAAACTGAAATACCATACTCAGCTCATTGGATTCCTCTCCCGCATAGAGCTTTGCCTGCTCTACCGTTACACCCGGCGTCTCTCCCACCGTCATAAGATCATACTTTGACAGAACTTTCTCATTCATTTCTTTGAGATACTTATGGATATTCGGACCGTGAACACAATATGGACCATAATCTCCGTACAATCCGTTTATTTCTCCATCCGGCATTTCCTTTGTTTTGGAAATCATACTGATCACATCCATACGGAAACCGTCAATGCCTTTCTCGCACCACCAGGTCATCATATCAAACACATCCTGACGCACCATCGGATTATCCCAGTTCAAATCCGGTTGTTTCTTTGAGAACAGATGAAGATAGTACATCCCGCGTTCTTCATCATACTGCCATGCAGAACCGCCAAAGCAGGACCCCCAGTTATTCGGCGGCTGCATTCCCTCTTTTCCTTCACGCCAGATGTAATAATCAGAATAAGCATTCTCTTCTGCTTTTCGACTTTCTACAAACCAGCGGTGTTCATCAGAAGTATGATTGACTACCAGATCCATGACAATTTTCAGACCGCGCTTATGAGCTTCTGACAGCATTTCATCAAAGTCTTCCATCGTTCCGAATTCTTCCATAATCGCCTGATAATCGCTGATATCATATCCGTTATCATCATTCGGTGACTGGTACACAGGTGACAGCCAGATCACATCAATTCCCAGTTCCTTCAGATAATCCAGTTTGGAAGTAATTCCCTTCAGATCTCCGATTCCGTCTCCGTTGCTGTCCATGAAGCTTCTCGGGTAAATCTGATACACAACTGCTTCTTTCCACCAGTTTTTTTTCATTATTATCATCCGCCTTTCTGCTCTCAAATTTCAAAATTGGTTATTTTGCTGTGATGATTTCCAAAAGTGCTCCATACAGATCACGGCTAAGATTCATAGCGTTTAATTCTGCCGCAAGAACTGTCATATCTTTTTCTTTTTGAATCAAATTGTATAATTCATCTTTCAGCATAAATTCTATCTCAGCCTGATTGAGGAATGCAAAACAGTGTTCCTTCACTCGATTCTGCTTACTGCGGTACTTCAGATCCATACAGATTTTTACAGTCTGGTTTACACCGACATCTGCAATCGCAACCAGAACAGCCTGCTTATTCTCATCGTAAGACATATCCGCCGAAACAACAGCCCCATCCACAAATACACGTACGGATTTCACTGCCGCTTCCTGATACCCAGTCATTTCTACCTGATAAGAACGTTTCTGAGGAATGAGAGATATCTCTCCCTTTGACGGCAGCACCATAAAAACAGCTTCCTCATTTTCATTATATCGCATTTCGGTGATAACGCAACCCCCCTCTTCATATAAACAGGTCTCATTGTCATCTTCATACAATTCAAAACTTCCATCAGCACCAGCAAATACTTTTATGCGCAGCGTATTTGGATTGTGAGATGCCTGTACACCGCTGATTTCATCTGTAAAAGGAAGAATTCCTCCGGCCTTTGCAAGAACCGGAATGCTGTCGATTGTCCGATACATATCCATCATTCTTCCGCCGCGATACATAGTACCGGTGAAGATATCATACCAGATTCCTTCCGGCAGCCAGACAGTCACTTTCGCCACATTCAATCCGGAAACTCTTGGCTGTGTCACAGGCGCAACGATCATTTCTGTTCCAAACAGGAACTGATTTTCCACTTCATAAGCCTTTTTCTCTTCCGGATATTCATAATACATAGGAAGATTCACTGGAAGATTTTTCTGATAACTTCTATAATTCATCGTATACAGATAAGGAATCATTGCATGGCGCATCCGCAGTGCCTCACCCATTGCCAGCTCTGCCTCCTTTTTAAATCTCCACGGTTCCTTGCCGTTAAATTCACTGCTGGAACTGTGAAGACGCATAATCGGAGAAAAAATACCATACTGCGTCCAACGGGCTGTCATTTCATCATTTTTGTAACCCAGCATATGTCCGCCAATATCATGGCTCCACCAGCCATATCCAATATTGGCAGCTGTATTGGTAAAATACGGCTGAAAATCGAGCGACTCCCAGGTAATCACTGTATCTCCGGAAAATCCAATCGGATAGCGGTGACTTCCAGGACCTGCATATCTGGAAAACGTCATAGGACGTTTTCCATTTCTTTTGCTGTCAAGAAAATGAAAATGATTGAAAATCCAGAGCGGATCCAGACCTTCTATCTTACAATTACTTCCCTGCTGCCAGTCAATCCACCAGAAATCCACGCCTTCTTTTTCTCTCGGATGATGCAGATACTGAAAATACGCTTCCATAAATTCCGGACTGGCAGGATCACAGAGAACAGGATCTTCCGCCTCGACGTCCACCCCCATCACTTCCGCCATTTCCTGATACATTTCCTCGTGTGCCTGCACTCCCTCTGCCGGATGAACATTCAGCGTTGTCCGCATACCTTTCTCATGAAGTCTTCGCAAAAAACGCTCTGGATCAGGAAAGAACTCCCGATTCCAGGTATACCCAGTCCATCCGCTTCCGTATTTCGGATCAATATCTACCAGATGCCAGTCCATATCAATCACGGCAACGGTAAAAGGCAGATTCTCTCTTTCAAAGCGTTCCATCAGTTCCATATACGATTCTTCTGTGTATTTATAATAACGGCTCCACCAGTTTCCCAGTGCAAATCTAGGAAGCATCGGCGTTTTTCCGCATAGGCGGTAAAAATCATTCAATGCTTCTTTGTAATTGTGCCCATATCCGAAGAAATACAAATCTCTGATTCCTTTTTTTCTGGGCTCAATCCATCCATCCTCCAGCAGCACCTGAGATTTGCTGTCATCAATGACAGAGTATCCGAATCTGGAGATGATTCCATGCTCCAGAGGAATTGCGCCATTAGCCTCATCAAGAGTTCTGGCTGTTCCTCCCAGATCATGGATTTCTTCTCCATAATGCCAAATGCTGTGATAAGCACTCAAATTTCCTTTGACCTGAATGCTCAGGCCATGGCTGGAAAATTCTTTTTCATTATACTTCAGATGAACACGTGAAGTATGGATTTCTATTCCGTCTTCGCCGGATATTACTCTGTACTTTACCTGAGGAAAATCCCGGAAAAACACCATCTGTGTTGCTCTGTCTTCAAAAATACCGTCCTCACTGTATTCCAGACGAAGAAGACTCTCCGTCAGCACAGTGATTCTATACCGTTCTCCGGTTACCATGTTGCCCTCCAGAGCAGCAGGGCGTGTTTCTACTTTATAAATATCCTGCATATTACTGTCTCCTAGCTTTCAATATTTCTACGATTCATTAACCTTTTACTGCGGATGATGCAATACCGGCAATAAACTGTTTCTGGAAAAACAGATAAATCAGAAGTACTGGAATGATTGAGATTGCCGTAGCGGCAAACAGTGCACCATAATCGGTTGAGTACTGTCCATTAAACATTTTCAGTCCCACCGCCAGAAGCTGCTTTTCCTCCGAATTGATTACCAGATATGGCCACAGGAAGTCTTCCCAGGTCCACAAAAACTGGAAAATAGCAATACTGGAAATTCCATTTTTGGACATTGGCAGCACAATGCGGTGGAAAATATAAAACTCATTCGCACCGTCCATTCTTGCAGCTTCCAGAATTTCATCCGGCAGAGCAGAAATATGCTGCTTCATCATGAAAATTCCAAATCCACTGAACATAGCGGGAATAATCAATGCTTTATAGCTGTCCATCCATCCAAAACTCTGAATCATCGAGTACTTCGGAATAATGGTAACACACCAGGGAATCATCATCGTACTGAGCACAAATCCAAAAAGCAGTTTTCTTCCTTTAAATTCATATTTACTCAGAACAAATCCGCAGAGCGTACTGGTATAAACCACAATTACTGTAACCACAAGTGTAATCAGTAAACTGTTTGCAAAAAAGCGCATGAAATTAAAATGAGCATTCATGTTCACATAATTGTCCAGTACAAATGTCTGGGGAAGAAGATGCTGCTCCAGTGCCATGATCTCACTGTTCTGCTTAAAGGAGGATGACAGCATCCACACAAATGGATACACGGTTACCACTCCCAACAGAAGAAGAATGGTATTTAATGCAATCACACTTACTTTTCTTCTCATAACAACCTCCTATTCCTCCGTTCCGGAAACCCGGAAGGATAACCATGTAAATACTGCAGTGATCACAAACAGCACAAAGGACAATGCTGATGCATAACCAAAATTATATTTTACAAACGCCTCATCATAGATAATGTAAGAAGACAGATATGTAGCAGTACCAGGACCTCCTTCTGTCATAATGAGAATCTGGACATACGCCTGAATGTAGGAAATAATAGAAGTAATCACCACAAACAGTGTCATCGGTTTCAAAAGAGGCAGTGTGATATAACGGAAGGTTTGCCATGCGTTTGCCCCATCAACCTTTGCCGCTTCCAGCGCATCGGCCGGCAGGGAATAAAGCCCTGCCATAAACATAACAACTGCATAACCGAAATCTTTCCAAATGGTCATGATCATAACTGCCAGCAATGCCGTTTTCGGGTTCATCAGCCAGTTTACATCAAGTCCAAAAATCTGGTTGATCATACCAATCTGCGGATTGTACATGAACTTCCATACAAATGCCACTGCTACCATAGGTGTTACAACCGGCATGTAATATAGTGCCCGGAAAAAGCTTTTGTGTTTTACCAGAGCCGAATAAATCGCATATGCAATTCCCAGTCCAAGTGCTACACGGAAGAAAATAACAACGACTGAAAATATGAGTGTATTCAGCATTGATTTTCCGAACAAAGCACTTGTAAATACCTCTTTGTAGTTTTCCAATCCCAGGAAATTATAAGTTCCACTTAAAGGATTCCATTCATGAAAGCTTCCTGCAAACGCGATACCAATGGGAACGATCAGAAATACAGTAAAAAAGATTACCATCGCTGTTACAACAATATTCCTGAGAATAATTTCGCTCCTGCTTTGCAGGGGATGCGTTTTTCTAAACATAAATGTCTACCTCCCTCTTCTATTCTTCACCACAGATTTGCGTCAGATCATTTCGCATAGGTATAAAGATTTTCTACAGATTCAAAAGAACTGCTCTTCATATCTTTGATAATATTGTTCTGTGCTTCGTCCAAAGCAGTATCAATCGCCACACCGTTAAAGAAAATATCCTCTCCTGCTTTTTTCAGAGATGTCTCCACAGTGGAAGGCATTGGGCCTGGCCAGATGTAATGATCAATATGCTCGGAAAGTACTTTCAGAGATGGATTCTCCAGAATTTTCTCATTGTCTGCAAGAGATTTTTTCGCCGGGAAAGTACTCATTGCCAGGTTAAACGCAACTTGTGCATCATCATTTGCGAGGAAATATTTTACGAAATCCTGTGCAACTGCCTGCTGGTCTTCCGGAGCATTTTTATTGACACCAAAGGTAGACTCACCATTATAACGGTTGTATGCGTATGGCTCTCCGTCAAAGGTAGGAATTTCAAATACGCCAAAGTCGATGTTGCTCCATGTTGTTTTCAGAGTATTGTAATAGTGTCCCCACTGAAGAACCATAGCGGACTGTCCCTGACCAAAACTGTCAGCAGCTTTTTCACCGAAATCTTTGGAACCTACTCCGTCCACTTCATACAGATCTACCAGCATCTGCATTACTTTCTTCATTGCATCAGAATTCACATTTGGAGTTTTTCCATCTTCCTGGAACAGGTTTTCTCCAAGCTGATAATTCAGACCAAGAAGGTAATTCTGATGGAAATCATCATTGAAATTCAAGCCTGCCTGAATCAATTTGTCACCATCTTTGATGGTCAGTTTTTTGGCAACTTCACGCATCTCATCCCATGTTTTTGGAATATCCTCTTCTGTAAGACCGGCAGCTTCCCACATCTGTTTATTGTAATATACAGAACCAGTCATCATACCATAATCAATGTAATATACTTTTCCGTCAATCACGTGCGCATCTACGCCTGTAAAGTCTGCCTGCAGGTCTTCCACCGGAATATCAAGCGGAGCCAGATAATTGATCAGGTTTTCATGATAGCTGTTATGAATGTTAAAGATTGCAGGACCTTTTTGTCCATCCAAAGCAAGTGGAAGCTTTGTCCAATAATCTTCCCATGGGTTGTTTACGAGCTTGATCGTTACATTTGGATGGATAGCTGTATATCCATCAATCACTTCCTGGAATAAGTCATCACTTCCCCACTCCCATAATTCTACAGTGATATCTTTTCCATCATTGATTTCCACAGAAGGATCATATTTCACCGTATCTCCAAAAGGCTCTGTAGGTACTTCTACTTTTTTCTCCTCTGCTTCTTTCTTTGCTGCGCCTGAACCACATCCGACTAAGCTTGTTGCTGCAACAACAGTCGCCATCATAGCTGCAAGAAGTTTCTTCTTCATAATCTTACCCTCATCTTTCTCAATGTTTTTTGTTTGTTCAGTATTCTCACGAAATATTTCCTACTGAACATGTAGCATTTTTGCTCTCATTTAATTTAGCGCTAAACTTATTATTAAACTATCACACCTTTGCCAGTTCGTCAACTATCAATTATATTTTCGTCACTTTTTACATGAAATATTTTATTTTTTTGGTTATTATGTATACCTTATTCTTTTTTCTAAAAAAGTTCATTGAATTTATTTGCTTTATATAGTATAATAATAAAAATATACGAATCGTCTTTAAAGGTTTATAAACCAAATAATTTAATGACAAAGTTCGTATAAATTGTTTTGGTAAAATCAAAATCTGCAAAAGTGATAGAAATGAGGAAAGAAATGACATTAAAAGATATTGCAGAAAAAGCCGGAGTCAGCATGATGACCGTTTCCAATGTAATAAACGGAAAAAACAACCGTGTCTCTGCGAAAACCATAGAAAAAGTAAATGCCATTATTGAAGAGTGCGGATACGTTCCAAATATGAGTGCAAGAAGCCTGACCAACAAGACATCCCGTATTATTGGAATCATTATCTCACTCGATGAAGAATCTGTAGAAGATAACTATCTGGAAAATCCCTATATCAGTACCATGATTGGCACGATTGAAAAAGAATTGAGAAATAACGGCTATTACACCATGGTACGCTCGATTTCAAAAAAAGCAGATATTACACAGCTTCTGAAAAACTGGAATGTAGACGGAATTATATTTCTATATCCTGACCAGCATGATTATCTTCGCCAGTTTATTGAATCCTCCCCATGTCCGATTGCTATTTTTGACAGTCATCTGACGACCCCAGGACTCATCAATATCTGCTCCAACGACGAGAAAGGCCTCTATCTTTCTACCAAATATATGATCAATCGCGGTCATACGCACGTTGCTTTTGTCGCAGATTACGAGGGCAACTATCTGCTCACCAAACGTCTGAACGGCTATCGCAGGGCATTGGAGGAGAGCGGAATTCCTTTCCGCAAAGAATATATTTTTCCCTATTCTCCTTCTTATGAGGGAGGTATCGCTGCCGGGAAGGTGATTGCATCGTCAGGAAGTGAAATAACTGCAGCCGTGACAACCGCAGATATCTGTGCAATCGGTATCATGGAGGGAGCACGTCTGGGAGGGCTTCGAGTTCCGGTGGATCTTTCCGTGATTGGATACGATAACCTGACTCTATGTCAGTATACGTCGCCCAAGCTGACCTCCATTTCCCAGCATATTGCCCAGAAGGCGTTCCTGGCTACGCAGCTTCTTCTGAAAAAAATCAACAAGGAAGACGAAGAGATTCAATGCCACGTAACCATGGATGTAGAAATCGTAGAACGACAATCGGTTGTATCTCTTTTCTGATGATAAGCCGGAAAATCCAGAATATACAGCATGGTTTAACGACACTGCCATTTATTCTTACTGTGACAATACATATCCCTGGACCAGACTCGGATATACGTATAACTGGGCAGATAATGGAGAAGAATATGGTGTTTCAGAATTTCTAGTCAACGATGGCTCTGAGGTAACCGTAGAATTCACTAAGACATTAGAGGATTTTATAAGCTAGGCTGACAAAGAGAGCAAATAACAGCATTTTTTAAATAGAGTGTATCTGTGAGGGTACTGAACAGTTACAATAGAGTACTACGGTATTGCCGTCATCTGCTGAATACAAAGACTGAAGCGACGGATACACACCCAGCATTGACTGACGTGCTTCTCTTCTGTCATCCTCAACTGGATCCACTCCATACTTCTGTACCATTTTAAGTGTCAGATAAAAAGACAGTGTCATCAGAGTGATTCCCATGCCACTGATCAGCCATTCGTGATGCAGTCCCTACAAAACACAAACTGTAAACTCAATCAGTAACGCCGCGCCGATGACAGATTTCTTTTTTTGCTCCATCTCTTTCCAGTTTGAATAACTGCGCGTCGCATTCTCGTTACTTCAGTGATGAGTTAGACGCGCAAATTTTTTATAAAAAATACAGAACAAATGTTTACTAGAGTGATTGCATATGGTATAATATTTATATGGAAAAAGATATATTTAATATAAATAAAAATGATCTTTCATATGGTAGGGGATATGCGTATTCCCTACAGTACCACCTTGTCTGGTGTACGAAATACAGAAAAAAAGTTTTAAAAAATGGAATTGATACAGAATGTAAAGAAATGCTGCAGGACCTTGCAGAAAAATATAAATTTCGGATTCTGGCAATGGAGGTCATGCCGGATCACATCCATCTGCTTTTGGACTGTAAACCACAGTTTTACATCTCGGATATGATCAAGATTATGAAAGGAAATCTTGCACGTCAGATGTTTCTTGTACATCCGGAATTAAAGAATGAGCTAAGGGGCGGACATCTGTGGAATCCGTCTTACTGTGCCGTAACCGTCAGTGACAGGAGCCGGGAACAGGTGCTTGCCTATCTCGAAGGACAGAAGGAAAGAGAAAAGACAAAGATCTGACAGGCTACCCGATTATTTATGAACAGCAGAAAGAGGAAAAAAGATGCAGATACGATCCAGCTATGGCGTAGAATTACGAAAACAGAATATCCCGATCCGCCAGACACTGGAGATCTACCGGTCAGCAGTCAGTTACCTGACAGAGATCTATGGGCAGGCATGGAAAGAGCTGGCAGGGATCACGGAGGCAAAGAAACGTTTTAATGCTGCAGAACATCTGGTACATACCACGAAAAAAACCAGGCCCGTTTTGATTTTGATATCCGTTTTCCGAAGATGCCTTCCTATCTCAGGAGGGCTGCGATCCAGCATGCCCTTGGAAGTGTATCGTCTTATGAAAGCCGCCTGGAACAGTGGAAAAGGACAGGCAAAAAAGCGGGAAAGCCCGCACTTGTGTATGAAAACCATGCCATGCCGGTCTTTTACCGTGATGTGATGTATCGTGAGGGTATGGAAGGAAAAGAAGAGGAAGCGTATCTGAAACTGTATGACGGTCATGACTGGAAATGGTTCTGCGTGCGTTTGAAGCATACCGATCTGGAATACCTTCGGAAGAACTGGTCCGGAAAAAGGGCATCTGCCCCGACACTGGAAAAAAGACACCATAAATATTTCCTTCGGTTTTCCTATACAGAAGAAGTAACACTTGCCGAAACACCTGTGAAAGAACAGGTCATCTGCAGTGTGGATCTGGGGATCAATACGGATGCTTTATCCGTGAACTTTTCAAACCCCTTCCGGCAACGGAAAGGTCTTTACTGGAGGCAAAAGTCCCTTCTGTAAAGCGTAGAACCTCCTGTGTTTATGCAGACTTAAGGGAACTCAGTTCGAAAATGAGCTCCTTTAAAGTATCATAAATACAGGCAGATATACAGTGGACTACCTGTAATGTGGGGACCTGCCGCATCCGGCATGGAAAAAGCGCATGACTGCGCACATCCTAAGTTACAGGTGTATCCACCGATATTTAGTCTGCCGCTTAAAGCGGCTGGAAGCACGTGACTTTAGTCATGTGAGG
>JALFVM010000017.1 GCA_022787145.1 Lachnospiraceae bacterium
TCATCCTGAATATCCAGTGCATCAAAAATATCTGAGCTGTATTCTACCGGCAGATGGGAACTGTTGGTATAATACGGAGTATCTCCTTTGCTTCCGGCTGTACGGATATCCGGCCAGCGCTTACGGTCATGTTTTGCAAGACGATATGCCGTAGATTCTGCCGGAGTCGCCTCCAGATTAAACAGTTCACCCGGATATTCTTCCTGATAATCAGAAAGACGGTTGCGCATGTGTGTAAGAACCTCTTTTGTAAATTTCTGTGTACGCGGATCGCTCATGTCACAGCCAAGCCATTTCGCATTCAGACCGGCTTCATTCATGCCTACCAGACCAATGGTCGAAAAATGATTGTCAAAGCTTCCAAGGTATCTCTTCGTGTACGGATAAAGACCTTCATTCAGAAGTTTTGTAATAACCTCTCTCTTGATATGCAGTGATCTTGCAGAAATATCCATCAGACGATCCAGTCTTCTGTAGAATTCTTCCGGTGTCTTGGACTGGTATGCGATACGTGGCATGTTGATCGTAACAACACCTACCGAACCGGTACTTTCACCGGATCCGAAGAATCCGCCACTCTTCTTACGCAGTTCACGAAGATCCAGACGCAGACGGCAGCACATGCTTCGAATATCACTTGGTTTCATATCACTGTTGATATAATTTGAAAAATATGGAGTTCCATATTTGGAAGTCATCTCAAACAGCAGACGATTGTTCTCTGTATCGGACCAGTCGAACTCTTTTGTGATAGAATATGTCGGGATTGGATACTGGAACCCACGTCCATTGGCATCTCCCTCGATCATCGTCTCAATAAAAGCCTTATTGACCATGTCCATTTCTTTTTTGCAGTCTTTGTATTTGAAATCCATATCTTTGCCGCCAACGATCGCAGGAAGCTCTGCAAGATCATCCGGAACCGTCCAGTCCAGTGTGATATTGGAAAACGGTGCCTGTGTTCCCCAACGGCTCGGTGTGTTCACACCATAGACAAACGATTCGATGCATTTTTTCACTTCCGGGTAGGACAGATTGTCTGCTTTTACAAATGGTGCCAGATACGTATCAAACGAAGAAAACGCTTGTGCGCCAGCCCACTCATTCTGCATAATACCGAGGAAATTCACCATCTGATTACACAGAACACTCAGATGTTTTGCAGGAGCAGAAGTAATCTTTCCTTTGATTCCTCCCAGTCCTTCTTTGATAAGCTGCTTGAGCGACCATCCGGCACAATAACCGGTCAGCATAGACAAATCATGGATGTGAATGTCTGCATTTCTATGGGCCTCGGCAATTTCCTCATCGTAAATCTCAGAAAGCCAGTAATTGGCAGTCACAGCACCAGAATTGCTCAAAATCAGTCCTCCCACCGAGTACGTCACAGTGGAGTTTTCTTTTACACGCCAGTCTTCCACCTTCACATAGCTGTTGACAATCTCTTTATAATCCAAAATCGTAGACTTCATGTTGCGGACTTTCTCTCTCTGTTTGCGATACAAAATGTATGCTTTCGCCACATCGGAATAGCCAGCCTGAATCAACACATTTTCCACACTGTCCTGAATATCCTCCACCGCAATTTTTCCATCTTCTATCTTCTTCTGAAAATCTGCTGTCACATGCAGTCCCAGCAAATCCATCATATCCTGACTGTACTGTTTCTCCTTCGCAGTAAATGCCTTCTTGATCGCATCTGTAATTTTTTTCATTTCAAAATCGGCGATTTCACCGTCTCTTTTCAGAACCTGAAACATAACTTTATGAGCCCCCTTTTATTTCATCTGTCGTACCGAAAAATTGTGGTACATGAGATATTGTAGCAGTTTCCCACACGCAAGTCAACACAGAAAAATACCATATCTTGTGTCACTTAAAATGTGAACACAAGATATGGTGTTTTTTTCAATCACTGACTTTTCCGTAGATTTCCCGCGGAACACGGGCTTTTACAAGGATTCCGTCCTCTTTATACTCTTCCACCAGAAGCTGTCCCTTCCCACGAATGAGCTGAATCAAGCCTGCTTTTTCATAAGGAAAAAGGCGCTCTATATAAATTTGATTTTCCGAAAGAATCTGGCCAAGAATTTTTTTGAACTCCTCCAGCCCGTCTCCACGACGCGCAGATACACGAAGCGTATAGTCTGCTCTGGAATCTCTAAGATGCTCTGTATCTGATTTTTTATCAATTTTATTAAAGAGCGTTACCACTTTTTTATCTTCCACCTTTAATTCACGAAGCGTCTCATAGACCACATGCATTTGTATCTCATACTGCGGATTGGAAACATCAACCACATGTACAATGATATCTGCATAGCGAGCCTCCTCCAGCGTACTCTTAAAAGCCTCAATCAGATGATGCGGAAGTTTTCGGATAAACCCGACCGTATCCGTCAGAAGAATCTGCTGTCCGTCGTCCAAATCCAGTGCTCTTGTCGTCGGATCAAGCGTAGCAAACAGCTTGTCTTCCTCCAAAACACCGGCACTGGTCAGTGTATTCAAAAGCGTTGACTTTCCGGCATTTGTATAGCCAACGATTGCTGCAATCTTTAGATTTCCCTTTGTTCTCTGGGCACGAATCAAATCACGGTGCTGCTGTACAGCCTCCAAATCTTTCTTCAGACGGCTGATTCTGGTTCGGATCAGACGCCGGTCCATTTCCAGTTTTTTCTCACCCGGTCCTCTTGTACCGATTCCTCCGCCAAGTCTGGACAGAGAATTTCGCATTCCCACCAGACGCGCCGCGCGATAACGAAGCTGTGCCAGCTCTACCTGGATTTTTCCCTCACTTGTAATCGCTCTGGAAGCAAAAATATCAAGAATCAGAAGCGTTCTGTCCATCACTTTGCACTCCAGCTCCTGTTCCAGATTATTCATCTGTACGGCACTCAGCTCATCATCACAAATAATTCCCGTCGCATCACAGGCATAAATCATGGAACGCAGCTCTTCAATCTTTCCTTTTCCAATATACAGACTTGGGTGAATCGACTCTCTGACCTGAATCATTTCTCCGACTACACCGGCTCCCGCCGTATGTGTCAGTTCAGCCAGCTCTTTTAAGGATTCTTTTGTCTGCTCATAAGGGCTTGTCTGTACTCCAACCAGAATCACCCTCTCTGTAATCTGCTGCATCTTGTATAATTCCATAGGCCTCCTGTTCTCAGAAACACAAATCTGCCCTGTTTTCCTGAGGCAAATCGTCATTCCTATCGATATTGTAAAAATTGATTTTCTTTGCCGGCCTCCACATCATCCGGATACAATTCCATATAAGATGCCATTTTTATCTTGGCAGTATTGAAGTCCTGCATTTTTTCATAAACCACTGCTTCATTATATAAAAGCTCCTGCACATCGCCCTTTTGTGCAATTTCCAGCCCCTTCTGAATATTTTCCAGAGCAGAAGAGTAATTCCCCTCCGAAATATCACAGAGAGCTAGACCATTGTAGCCTCTCGCCTGATTCTCCTCCTGCATTTCCATATATTGCCGATACATGGCTCTTGCATTTCCCGTATCCTTATCAGCCAGATAAATCTTTCCCAGAAACAGTACCGCATCCGAATACTTGCGATTGACCGCCTCTATCAGTTCTTTTTTGGCACTGTCTGTATCTCCCATAAAGAAGTATATCCTTCCTCGCTGATAATAATCCTCTTTTTCTTTGCCTTCCAGCTTCAGCGCCTCTTTGAGATAGGCTTCTCCGTCTGCCGACATATCCTTCTGCACATACATCTGGTAAATGTCCACGTAACTTTCATAAGATTTGTTTTTTTCCAGAACCTGAGCAAAGGAAGCTTCTGCATCATCATACTTTGCCAGTTCCAGATATAATTTTCCCATAAGCAGATAACACTGTTCATCGCCTTCCAGTTCTGTTGCAGCCTGTACACTCTCCAGCGCAGTCTGCGGATCTCCATTTTTGCATTCAGCCGTTGCCTTGTACAGCCAGATATCTCTGCGAATGCCCTTGCCGCCCTCATCCTGCGCAAGTGCTGTCTCAAAAGCCTCGATTGCCTCCTCATAGCGATTCAGCTTCAGCAGTGCAATTCCCTCGCCTCTCCAGGACTCCATAATATTGACATCATCCGAAACCGCCTGCTGAAACCCTTCCAAAGCCTCTTCATAATGGCCTTTTTCCAGATTCAATTCTGCCTCTTTATAGTTTTCCTTCTGCCGGCTGCCGCATCCCGTAAATATCACAACAGCAGCCAACAGCAAAGGAACATACTTACCTGCTTTCATTCATTACTCCACTATCAATCCTTCTTCTTCCATCACCTTGATTACACGCGCAACCTGCTCTTTGCAGATCTGATCCGTAGAAGCTTCCACCATAACACGAATCACCGGCTCTGTTCCGCTTTCACGCACAAGAATACGTCCGTCGGCTCCCAGATCGCGTCCAACCTGCTCCACGATTTCCACAACTTTTGGATTTTCTCTCGCAGTTTTCTTATCAGAAACACGTACATTTTTCAAAAGCTGCGGGTAAATCTTCACTTCGCCTGCCAGAGTATGAAGATCTGTCTTCTTCTCCACAATAGCCTCCATCAGCATCAGTGAAGTCAAAATTCCGTCTCCCGTGGATGCATGGCGTGAGAAAATAATATGACCAGACTGTTCTCCTCCCAGACTATATCCATTGTTCATCATATTCTCACATACATACTTATCACCTACGGCAGTCTGCTCATAGCGCATTCCCTCACGCTCCAGAGCTTTGTACAGTCCAAGGTTTGACATAACGGTTGTGACAATGGTATCATTTCGCAGTTTTCCCTGCTCTTTCATATATTTACCGCAGATATACATAATCAGATCACCATCGATCGCCTTTCCTTCATGATCCACAGCAATACAACGGTCTGCATCACCATCAAAGGCAAATCCGACATCCAAGCCGTTTTCCTTTACAAATTTCTGCAGCACCTCGATATGCGTAGAACCGCAGTTGGTATTGATATTTGTTCCATCCGGCTCATTGTTAATCACATAAGTCTTTGCGCGCAGTGCATCAAATACGCTCTTTGCAATCGAGGAAGCACTTCCGTTCGAGCAGTCCAGACCCACTTTGATGTTCTTAAAAGAGTGAGCAGGAATCGAAATCAGATAGCCGATATAACGATTGCGTCCTGCCACATAATCAACCGTACGTCCGATATTTTCTTTTGTCGCAAGAGGAAGTTCTGGAATCTTTCCGTCGATGTATTCTTCAATTTGATATTCCAGTTCTGCATCCACTTTCTGACCGTTGCTGTTGATCAGCTTAATTCCATTGTCATAATAAGGATTATGACTGGCAGAAATCATGATTCCGCAATCAAAATTGTCGGTTCTTACCACATAGGAAACACTTGGTGTTGTCGTAACGTGAAGAAGATAAGCATCTGCTCCTGACGCAGTCAGGCCGGCTACCAGTGCATACTCATACATGTAACTGCTTCTTCTTGTATCTTTTCCAATCACTACCTTTGCCTTTTTCTCCTTGCCGAAATACCAGCCAAGGTAGCGGCCTACCTTAAATGCATGCTCTACCGTCAATACAACATTCGCTTCTCCGCGGAAACCGTCTGTTCCAAAATATTTACCCATTGCCGTCATTCTCCTTCCCAAATCAGTCCGTATAAAGCGGGCTTGTATAAACACCTTCCTGAATCAACTGTTCAAAAGCATCCTTCACTGCATATTTATCCTCCTGATAAGTCACTCCAAGCCAGGTATCATTTGTCTTTAATACTGAAACCTCCGCCTTGTCCTCCCCAATCAGTTGATCTACAATCGTCGGAAGCAGATACTCTGCCTTCAAATCGCCTTCTTTGACATTTGCGAGGAATTTCACAAATCCTTCCTCTAATATTTTTATAAAGGCCGGTGTCAGTCCCCACATATTCATGGACACCAATGATTTCACATCCAGAGGAGTCAGACTTTTGTCTTCTTCCTCCACAGCGGCTCCATCTGCTGTCTTTACAATATTATGCGTCTCTGTGACACCTGTAAGCTTCCCTTCCTCATTCACATGGCAGACACCCCTTGTCACAGATCCATTGTCACTTAAGGTATTGCCAAGGATAAATCCTGCCATACAGATCTGAAGTTTCTCCTCTTCACAATGATCCTGTACAAGATATTCATGCACCTTGTGAAAAGCTTCCTTGCCATAATAATCATCCGCATTGATGACCACAAAAGGCTCATCCAGAATCTCTCTGCAAGCCAGAACGGCCTGACCGGTTCCCCATGGCTTTGTTCTGTCTGCCGGACAGGAAAATCCCTCAGGAAGGTCTTCTTTCTCCTGAAATGCATACTCCACTTCTGTAATCTTCTCGATACGTTTTCCAATGATTTTTTTGAAATCTTCCTCAAGATCTCTGCGGATAATAAACACAACTTTATTAAAGCCAGCTTCCAGCGCATCATAAATGGAATAATCCATAATGATTTCTCCATTTGGGCCTACCGGCTCTAACTGTTTGATACCTTTTCCAAATCTGCTTCCGATTCCAGCCGCCATAATTACCAATGCCGTTTTTTTCATTTTTCTCATTCCTCCCAAATCGTGTATCTGTTACGCTTCATCCTGCAGGTTACTCAGCTTTGCTGCCTGATCTGCTGCAATCAGATTATCTATAATTTCTCCAATATCTCCATTCATAATGGAATCCAGACGGTGAAGTGTCAGTTTGATTCTGTGATCAGTCACACGTCCCTGTGGAAAATTGTAAGTTCGAATCTTCTCAGAACGGTCACCAGTTCCAACCTGACTTCTTCTTGCCTCAGCCTCTGCATCGTGCTGCTTTTCCAGTTCCATCTCATACAGTCTGGAACGCAGTACTTTGAGTGCTTTGTCCTTATTTTTGAGCTGTGATTTCTCATCCTGGCAGGAAATGACGATTCCTGTCGGGATATGCGTCAGACGAACGGCAGAGTCTGTGGTGTTGACACACTGTCCGCCATTTCCAGATGCACGGAACACATCGAATTTACAATCGTTCATATCAAGATGAAAATCGATTTCCTCCGCCTCCGGCATGATTGCTACGGTAATCGTAGACGTATGGATACGGCCGCCCGACTCTGTCTCCGGCACACGCTGTACACGATGTACACCGCTTTCGTATTTCAGTTTGGAATAAGCACCCTGTCCATTGATCATGAAGGTCACTTCTTTAAATCCGCCAATTCCATTCTCATTGAGGCTTAACATTTCTGTTTTCCAGCGCTGACTCTCCGCATATTTTACATACATACGATAAATCTCTGCTGCAAACAGGGCAGCCTCATCTCCGCCTGCGCCGGCACGAATCTCAACAATAACGTTTTTATTGTCATTCGGGTCTTTTGGAAGAAGAAGAATCTTCAGTTCATGCTCTAACTCTTCCACACGCTTCTTAGCATCTGCCAGTTCCTCCTTGAGCATCTCTCTCATTTCTTCATCATTTTCTTCTTCGAGCATGGCAAGACTGTCCTCAATCGTCTCTTTGCTTTTTTTGTACTCTTTGTAAGCGTCCACGATTGGCTGAAGTTCCGCCTGCTCTTTCATTAATTTCTGAAAGCGTTCCTGATTATTTGCCACATCAGGTTCACCCAGTTCACTCAATACTTCTTCTAAACGGATCAACAAATCCTCTAATTTATCAAACATGAATTTCCTCCTGGTGCATTCTTCCTACTACTACTCTGTCCAGACCTGCCAGATCCGGAACAACTGCAATTTCCTCATAACCCGCACACAAAAGCATCTGCTTTACATCCTCTCCCTGTTCCTGTCCGATTTCCATAATCAGCCAGCCTCCCGGATTCAGATAGTCGCCTGCCTGCGATACAATTCTGCGATAAAAATCAAGTCCGTCCTCCCCGCCATCTAAGGCAAGATGAGGCTCATAATCCCTGACTTCCTTCATAAGTCCCCCAATCACCTTCGCCGGTATGTAAGGCGGATTGGAAACAATCAGGTCAAAAGTTCCCTCTGCATTTTCAAACAGATTGCTTTGCACAAATTTTGCAGAGACATGCAGCATGCGGCTGTTTTGCCTTGCGACCTTAAGCGCCTCCTCACTAATGTCAATCCCGATTCCTTCTGCCTTATCTTTATTATATAAAAGACTGAGCAAAATACAACCCGAACCTGTACATAAATCGAGAATTCTTGCATGTTCACTCATTCGCTTCAAAGCTTCTTCTACCAGAATTTCCGTATCCTGGCGCGGAATCAGCACATGCTCATTTACAGAAAATTCCAGTCCCATAAAATAAGCTTTTCCGGTAATCTGCTGCAGCGGTTTATGTTCTCCCCGAAGATGCAGAAGCTTTTTATACGCTTCTTCCACATCAAAATCTGCCGTTTCTTTCATATGAAGGAAATACCAGCTTCTGTCGTGACCGATCAGATGCTCCAGCAGATACCAGGCATCCAGTTCAGCGTCCGAAACATGATGCTGTTGTAAATACGTTCTTCCATATGACAGTAACTCTACATATGTGCTCATTATCTGCATCCCTCCGGACAGTCTGCGTGGTGTGGCACGGAAGTCTCCTCCTCGCCTGCCAGATAAGCCTTCCAGTCAAAGACAGCCTCCACAGCAGCAATTGCCACTTCCGCCATACTCTCATCCGGTTCCTTTGTCGTAAGTCTCTGCAAAGCCAGTCCAGGCTTGCTCAAAAGACTTACCCATCTGTTATCACTCGAGCCTGCCAGACGGATGATCTCATAGGCAACGCCTGCAATCACAGGAACAAGCGCAAGACGAAGCGCAACCTTCATCCAGTGTGCCTGGAACGGAATCAGACTGATAAACAGATAAAAGATCACGCTGATCACAACCACAAACATGAGAAAGCTTGTTCCGCAGCGTTTGTGCTGTCTGGAACTTTTCATAACATTCTCTACGGTCAGCTCCATGCCATTTTCCACACAATTGATGCATTTATGTTCTGCTCCATGGTACATAAACGTCCTCTGGATATCTTTCATTCTGGAAATCAGAAGAAGATAGATCAGAAAAATTAAAATTCGCACAATCGCCTCCGAAAGTGCAATGAGCGTCTCTGAGTCAGTCAAATTCCGAAGCAGCCCCGCCAGATAATACGGCAAGATCATAAAAAGTCCAACGGTCAGTAAGACAGACAAAACAACCGTTCCATACATCATCCACTTGTTTTCCCGTTCTTCCTTCGCTTTTTTTACGGCCTCTTCCTCAGGGGTGAGCTCTTTTGTCTCCTCTTCCTCCTCAAAAAATGTAGCAGAATACATCAGGCAGCGAATTCCGACAACAAGAGAATCCACAAAACTGACAACGCCTCTGAGCAGAGGCCACTTCATCCATTTGTGTTTCCCAAAAACACTCTTGTAATCTTCTACTTTGACCTCAATCTCACCGTCCGGTTTCCTGACTCCCACCGAATACACGTCGCCATGGCGCATCATAATGCCCTCGATGACTGCCTGTCCGCCAATATTTGATGATTTCATAATAAACTCCTTTATTACAAGAAAAGGTTGAGATTATGTTTCCTAACCTCAACCTGATCCTCTCTTAACCATATACACAAATTCTTATTTAAGACCGTATTTCTTATTGAACTTGTCAATACGTCCACGAGCCTGAGCAGCTTTCTGCTGACCTGTATAGAACGGATGACATTTAGAACAGATTTCTACGTGGATTTCTTCTTTTGTAGAGCCTGTAACGAATGTATTACCGCAGTTGCAGGTTACAGTAGCCTGATGGTATGCTGGATGGATTCCTTCTTTCATTTCTTTCACCTCTTCTATCATAATGTTCTATATACGTCTTGATATGACTATCAAATTTAAACAGCTTTCAAATTGTATCACAGAAACTAAAAAAATGCAAGTCCTAAAACAATTTTTGTCTCTTAATCATCTGAACAAACTCCTCATTCGTTTTCGTTCTGGAAAACATATTGAGAATCTGTTCAATGGCCTCATCTGTTTTCATGCCATTTAAGGCTTTTCGCATATGATACACAGCCTCCTGCTCCTGACTGTTGAGCAGAAGATCCTCTCTTCTTGTTCCTGATTTTACAATGTCGATTGCAGGGAATACTCTCCTTTCCTGAAGCTTTCGATCCAGTACAAGTTCCATATTTCCGGTTCCCTTAAATTCCTCATAAACCACATCGTCCATCTTGCTTCCCGTATCCACAAGAGCAGTTGCAAGAATCGTCAGGCTGCCGCCCTCACGCATATTTCTGGCCGCACCAAAGAATTTTTTCGGCATATGCAAAGCACCCGGATCCAGACCTCCCGACAGAGTACGTCCGCTTGGCGGTACAATCATATTATAAGCTCTCGCCAGACGTGTGATGCTGTCTAAAAGAATCACCACATCGTCTTTATGTTCTACCAGACGTTTTGCACGCTCGATTACCATCTCCGATACACGTTTATGGTGTTCCGGCAGTTCATCAAAGGTAGAATAAATCACTTCCACATTTTTTCCCACAATTGCTTCTTTCATATCCGTTACTTCTTCCGGACGCTCATCAATAAGAAGAATCAACAAATGCATATTCGGATTGTTGCGCAGCAGCGATTTTGCAACATCCTTCAGCAAAGTTGTCTTACCAGCCTTCGGAGGTGATACGATCATACCACGCTGCCCCTTTCCGATCGGGCTGATCAGATCCACGATTCTCATGGCCATGCTTCCGCCCGGACGTTCCAGCACAACACGCTCATTTGGAAAAATGGGCGTCATATCTTCAAAATTAAAACGTTTTACGCTTTCATTGGGATTACGGTCATTGACAGAATTTACATACAGCAGAGCAGAAAATTTTTCACTCTGTGTCTGCACGCGAATGTTTCCCTGAAGAACATCTCCAGTCTTCAGATTAAAACGCCGGATTTGGGAAGGTGACACATAGATGTCATTCTCACCCGGCAGATAATTCTCACTTCGGATAAATCCATATCCATCCGGCATAACTTCGAGAATGCCATGAGCTTTCTGGCCGCTGTCAAGCTGTGCGGTGTCTATCGGAGACTTTGCATCCTTAAACTCCTGTACTTTTGCAGGATCTACTGTCTTTGTCCTGTCATTTTTTTCTTTTGATTCCTGAGTTTCCTTTGATTCCTGAATTTTTCTTAATTCCTGAGTTTCCTTTGATTCCTGTACTTTCTTTAATTCCTGAATTTCTTTTGGCTGTTCTGCCTCTTTTTCCTTGCGATCAGCTTCTACCATAACATCGATTAGCTCCGCTTTCTTTAAGGTGCTGATTCCCTTCAAACCTCTGGCTTTCGCTAAATCACGCAAAGTCGCCAGAGACAACGTCTCATATCTTTCTCTCATATATATCCTCTTTCTCTGTTTATCAATATTAATCATGGAAACTTGTCTGAATCGACCGAAATGATCTTGAATTTTCTTCTTAACATCGATATATTATCATACTTGTTGGGAAATTGCAAACTACAATCAAAAGGGGAG